>SKWV01000035.1 GCA_007128755.1 Trueperaceae bacterium | reverse complement strand
TGTCGGGCCGCAGATCGAGCGCCGCCGCGAGATCCGAGGCGAGCACGTCGGCCACGAGTCCGCCGCGCTCGACGGCGTCGCCGAACTGCCGCAGGAGCGTGTGCTGCTGCGATGCCAGCTCGCCGCGAGGGAGGGCGAGCGCGATGCGGTCACCGGCTCCGCGGCCGTCGCGCCTGAGGATCGCCGCCATGGCGTCCATGCCGATGAGCCAGGCCGCCAGTTCGAGGTCGCCGGGCTCACCCGGCGGCGCCACCGCCAGCGTGTCCTGCAGGGCCGCCTCGGCGGCCCGCACGTGCCCATCCGCCGCATCGGCGTCGCCTCCGCGCAAGGCGGCGAAGGCGGCATGAGCGTGAGCCTGGGCGCGCTGATAGGGGTAGCGCGACGCCTCGAGCGAGCGGAGCGCCATGTCGAGCGACACCGCCGTGTCCTCGGCGAAGAGGTTGGCGGAGAGCAGGGTGTCGCGGTAGAGCGCGCCCAGGTGATCGCGATCCTCGGCCGCCTCGATGCCGTCGATGACGCTCGCCATCAGGCGGCGAGCGTGGCGCAGATCGAGATGGTCGCCCCCCAAGGCCGGGGTGATCGCGAACGGCCGGCGGAAGGGTTGCGCCACGCCGCGGCAGCCGTAGGTGACCGCCAGGCGGAGCGTCGAGCGCAACATCCGGTAGGTGCCGTCCACGCCCTGCGCGTCGGCGTAGTGTCGGAACCGACGCACGTTGCGCTCGAACACCAAGGCCGCCTCGTCGAACTGCCCCTGCGACAGGAGGTTCAGTCCTGCCTCGTCGTCCACGCGCGCCAGCCAGAACGCGTGCTCCGTCTCGTCGGGGAGCGCTCCCGGGCCGGTGCGGTCGGTGTCGTCGCCGCCCGCGAGGACGCGCCGGGCCTCCTCGAAGTCGCCCGCCGCGAGGGCCAGGGCGCCGCGCCGGCGATGCACCGTGCCGCGCCGTGACAGGTAGCGCGTCTGTTCGGCGGTGAGCGCCTCCGAGCGGCGCGCGAGGGCGACCGCCTCGTCGAGCGCCCCGAGGGCGCGCTCGAAGTGCCCCAGCTTCATGAACACGTCGCCTCGCTGGAAGGCGACACGCGCGTTCATGAGGTCGTCGCTGCCCTCGACGAGGTCGAACGCCGCGAGCGCGCTCCCCAAGTCGCCGCGGTCCTTGGCGATGAGGCCGTTCCACAGCGACGCCTTGGCGCGGACGGTACGCGTCTCGCCGTCGTCGCCGGCGCGCGCGAGGTGCGCAGCGACGTCGTCGCGCACGAGGCGCTCCGCCTCGTCCGGCCGGCCGCGCCAGCGGGCGATCGCGACGTGCGCCAGGGCGCTCTCGGCCAGCAGCCGGTCGGCGCGGGGCGTGGGGAGCGACGCCAGCAACGCCTCCGCCTGGTCGAAATGGCCCCGCAACGTCAGGCCCTCGGTGCGCTGCAACGCCGTCCAGACGCGCGTGTCGACGTCGCCCGACGCCGCCAGCACCGCGAAGGCGTCGCGGGCGTCCTGATGCTGGTACGACCCGAGCACCACGTAGTGCGCCGCCACCTGTCGCGCCAGGTGCTCCAGTTCCCGCCCCTCGTGCAGCTCCTGCGTCGCGGCCTGCCAGAGACGGCGCACCAGCGACTGCTGGGCGCCGTGCGCGGCCATCCAGTCGGCCACCGCCCGCCAGTCGCGAGCCTCGAGCAGGTGCGAGAGGTAGCGCGTCGCGTGCTCACCCCCGGGATCCTGCTCCGCGTCGGGCCGGTAGGCATCGGCGGCCGCGAGGTGCAGGTCGCGATGCCGATCGGGCCGGCGCGCGTGCAACACCGTGCGCAGGCCGCGCGCCAGCTGCCGCGAGAAGCACCGGTAGGCGTCGACGCGCCCCGGCACCATGTCCAGGAACGCGAGCTCCAAGTTGCTGAGCGCCTCCTCGGCGCCGCGCAGCTTCTGCAGCACGCTCGCTTGGAACGTCGGGAACTCCGGCAGCGTGAGCGTCGCCACGACCGCGAGGAACTCGCGCAACCGGACGTCGGACGAGGTGTCGACGAGCTCCGAGAGCTGCGTCATCGACTTCTCCGACAGGATCGTCCGGTCGTCGGCCGCTGGGTCGCGGATCTCCGCCAGCAGCGTCAGGGTGCGGAGCTCCTCGAACGAGCGGCCCGCGCGCTGCACGATGTCCTCGTGGCGGTTGGCATCCGCGTTGGGGAGGCGGGCGCGGACGAAACGGCGCGCCTCGCTCGCCGTGGGCGGCGTGAGCTTGATCGGTCCCTCGACTCCGTTCATGCGGCCGTGGGCACGAACCGGCATGTCGACCATCGACACGAAGACCGCGGTGCCGGGGAGGCGCGTCAGCGGCTCGAACAGCGAGAGCCACAACCACTCCGAGGCCGAGACCCGCGGCACGTCCGGCAGGTTGAGCCTGAGCGCGGCGAGCCCCATCGAGTCCTGCCCGCCGAGCGACTGGGACACGTGCAGGAGGAACACCTGCGTCCCCGAGTAGGATCGCGCGGCCTCCAGGATCGTGCGGGCCACGTCGGCCTGAGCGTCGGCCTGCACGGCGAACGCGCTCGAGGAGCCGATCTTGACGAGTTTGGCCTCGACGAGCTCCGGTGCCGCGCCGACCGCCGCACCGAGCCGCGCCAGCGTCGTGCCCAGGTCGGTCCCGACGAACTCGAGCCTCACGATCCGGTCGGCCGCGGGCGGCGCGACCTCGAGCGCCTGCTGGATGTAGTCGGTGAGCAGGGTCTTGCCGGAACCGGGCCGGCCCGTGACGACCATCTTGGGCTGCTCGCCCGCGCGCACGCCCTGCACGAAGGTGCGGTACGCCCGGCGCTTCTCGCGACCGAGCAGCTGCAGCACCTCTTGGTCGTTCCCGCCGCCGGGGGCGAGGACGGCCTCGAGCTCGGGTGCACGCAGTGCCTCCTGGCCACAGCTCCGCCAGAGCTCGTCGAGGATCGCGAACAGTGCCCGCTTGTCGGGGAGCTTGCCCTTGTCACGGTAGATGATGTTGCGCACCACGTTGGGGTTCGCCCCGCGCGCTTCCATCTGCGCTCGGAGCCAGTTGATGCTTCCGACCACGCCGTGCTCGTCGCGGCGGTTCGAGACCACACCGCGCACGTCTTCGAAGATCGGACGCCAGGGACTCGTCGAGCCGGCCACACCAGGTTTGGACGCCATTGGGGCCAGTCTACCGTGTGACGCTGCGGAGTACACAATCGGTGACGGCGTGCCCGACGCGAGGTCGGGCGTGCCCGACGGGAG
>SKWV01000456.1 GCA_007128755.1 Trueperaceae bacterium | reverse complement strand
CTCGGCACCGTGCCGCTCCTGTGGATCGACGCCGGCTGGTCGTGGCCCGCCTACCTGCTCCCGCTCGTCGTCGTCGGGATGGGCATCGGCTTGGCCGCCGCACCCGTCCAGGCCGCGGCCATGCAGGTCGCGCGCGCGGGCGAGGCCGGTCAGGCCGCCGGGCTCTTCTCCACCATGCGCTACTTGGGCAGCATCATCGGATCGGCCGGCATGGCGGCGATCCTCGGCGAGGCCGCGGGTGTCGGGGCGTTCCGAGCGCTGTTCGCCGTGTTGGTCCTCGCCGCGGGCGCCGCCCTGTGGTCGTCGTCGCGGTTGCCGAGGGGCGTGCAGGGCGTGCGCGCGGACGATGTCGCCACTCCCTCCACTGGGTAGACTCGGCCGGTGGACGCCGCCGCCCCAGCGCGCGTGACGACCAGAGCGGCGCTCGGGGTATCGGCGCTGCTCGTGGTCGTGCACGCCACCAACGACGCCTTCGCCGGGATGCTCTCGGCGCTGCTCCCGACCCTCCAGATCCGCTTCGACCTCACCGAGACGGCGTTGGCGCTCTTCGTGGCCACGCTCTCGTTCAGCTCGTCCGTGACGCAGCCCGTCATGGGCGTGCTGACCGACCGCTGGGGACGCCGGCGGATGGCGGCGCTCGGAGTCATCACCTCCTCGTCGCTGCTCAGCCTCATGGCCGTCGCTCCCTCCCCCATCCTGCTCTTCGTGATCCTGCTCGTGGGGGGACTCGGCTCCGCCGCCTTCCACCCCGCCGGTACCGGGATCGCCCGCAGCATCGGCGGCGACCGCAAGGGGCTGGTGATGAGCGTCTTCAGTGCCGGCGGCACGGCGGGCGTGGCCTTCGGGCCGCTCATCATCGGCTGGCTGCTGATGACCGGGAACCTGTCGCTGAGCCCCTTCCTGATGATCCCGGGCGTGCTGGGCGGCCTCGCCCTCGTCGCGTTCGTGCCGGCGCAACCGCGTCCGCGCGGCACGCCGTGGCCTCCCCTGCTCGACCTGTCGCTGCTGCGCGGGCCCGTCGGCGTGCTGGCGACGTCGGGGATCTTGCGCGCCGTGTCGTTCGTGACCTTCTTGAACGCCATGCCGCTCTACCTCGTGACGCGCCACGGCCTGGCCGCCGACAGCCCGATCCTCTTCTGGACGCTCACGACCTTCAGCCTCTCCGCGGCGGTGGGCGGGATCGTCGCCGGCGCGCTCGAGCGGCGCGCGTCGCGGTCGCTCCTGATCACCACCAGCATGCTCGTCTCGCTCGCACCCTTCGGCCTGCTGTTCCTGCTCGCGCCCGGCACGCCCCTGTACTTCGTGACGGTCGCGGCGGCGGGTGCGCTGGTGAACGCCGGCCTGCCACTGATGGTGGTGGCCGCGCAGGACCTCGCCCCACACGCCATGGGCGCCGCCTCAGGACTGCTGATGGGCTTCACATGGGGCACGGCCGGTCTGCTCTACATCGGGATCGGGGCGCTGCAGCAGACGGCCGGCATCGGCCCCGCCATGGTCGTCGCGTTCCTGATGCTGATCCCGGCGGCGGTGCTGGCACATCGCGTCATCGGACCGCGCGGCTGACGTCGCGGCTCGACCCCGCCCGACGAGGTCGTGACGGCAGCGGCGACTCGAGCCCTTCACCTGCCCGCGCGGCTCACCCCCGCGCCGCCTCCAGCACCCGCTCCCGCTCGCCGCTGAGCGACCGGTGCCCGCGGCACTAGCGCAGGACCTCCTGGCCGACGAACGGCCGCTGCGGCGACAGCGCCGAGAGCGTGTCGTCGTCTTCGAGGGTCGTCTCGGCGCGGACCATCCTGGTGATGAGCTCGCCCACGCCCGGGCCGAGCATGAACCCTTGACCGCACATCCCGACCGCGTGCACGAAGCCGTCGCAGGCGGCCGACCAGCCCACGAGGGGCGAACCGTCGGGCGTCATCGGGTAGAGCCCGCGCCAGGTGCGGCGGACCCGCGCGTGCGCCAGCCGCGGCATCAGCGAGACCATGCGCCGCGCGATCATCGGCAGGAACGCGCTGGTCTCGCGGGTGTCGTCGCCCCACAGCGGCGGACTGGGCGTGAGGCAGAAGATCACCTGTCCGCCACGCGCTTGATAGAAGTAGAAGTTGGCCGATCCAGGCGCGGGCCGAACGTCGACCACCATCGGCCCCAAGAAGGGCGCAACCGGCTCCGTGATCCCCGCCTCGTGCATGTCGGGCCGCACGTCGACGCGCTCGCCGACGAGGCCGGCGATCCGCGCCGCGCCCGCGCCGGCGGCGTTCACCACGGACGGCGCGGCGTAGCGCCCGCGGTCGGTGCGGACGCCGCGTACCCGGCCACGCTCGACCTCGATGGCGGTCACCTGCTCGCCGAAGCGGAACGTGGCGCCGGCGCGCTTCGCCGCCTCGAACATCGCGTGGCTGGCGAGGAGCGTCGAGCAGTGGCCGTCGTCGGGCGAGAGCGTCCCGCCACGCAGGCCCTCGCGGACGAGGTCGGGCGCCACGCGCAGCAGCGCCTCCGCATCGAGCCAGTCGATCGGCAGGCCGTGCCGATGCTGAACGAGCAGGAGCCGGCGGAAGGCGGCCTCCTCCTCGTGGCGGTAGGCGACGAACACGTAGCCGCCGCTCAGCCACTCGATGTCGTCGCCGTGGACCTCGTCCCAGGTGGAGAAGACCTCGAGGCTTCGGCGCCCGAGCCGGATCTTCGCGCCGAGCGCATGGGTCGCGCGCACGCCGCCGATCGCCGCCTTGTTCGCGCCCTGTCCGGGGCTGGCGCGCTCGTCGAGCACGAGCGTGTCGAGGCCGGCGCTCGCGAGCGCGTGCGCCGTCGGCACGCCGACGCTCCCGGCGCCGATCACGATCACGTCGTACGGTCGGTCGCTCATGACTCCCTCGCGCCGGCGAACACGCCGAGCGGCACCTCGACGAACAGCGGACGGCGCACGCCGGGCGTCACGGCCGAGGGGGGCACCCCCGCCTCGCGGAACAGTCGGTCGACCAGGGCGGCACAGGTCTTGGCGCCGCAGGCGCCCATGCCGACGCGCGACACCGCTTTGATCTCGTTCACGTCGCGGTAGCCGGCGCGCACGAGCGCGCGCAAGGCGCCCGCGCTCACGCGCTCGCAGCGGCAGACCATCGCCTGATCGGCGAGCGCGTCGGTGGAGGGGTCGGCGGGCGGGTCGGGGCGCTCGCGCGGCTCGCCCACCTCGGCGCGCTGCAATCGGATGCCGGCGACGCGCCCGGCGACCTCG
>SKWV01000138.1 GCA_007128755.1 Trueperaceae bacterium | reverse complement strand
GTCGTCCGCGGCGGCGATCACGGCTGGCCGGCGCGCGAGGGCCCCGAGTGCCAGACCCTGCCCGAGGTCGACGTGCTCGTCGATCCGACCTGTCCGATCTCGACCTACGTCGAGCCGGTGGTCTCCTACGCGCACCTCGCCCTGGATCCCGCCGGTGGTCAGGCCGTGGTGGGCGGCCTGATCGTCCGTGATCCGGAGCTGCCGGGGCTCCTCGGGCGGTACCTCTACGGCGACTTCGTCACCGGCAGGGTGTGGTCGTGGGATCGTGCGGACGATCGCATCGAGCTCCTGCTCGATACCGACCTGGCGCTGACGGGCATCGACGCCGGGCCCGACGGTGAGGTGCTGGTGATCGGCGTGCAGGGCGTGCTGGCGAGGCTGGTCGAGGCATCCGAGTGAGCACGGTCCCTGGCTCACGTACCATGGGGCCGACCACGACACCGAGGAGGTTCATGGACGAGCGCGAAGCCTGGATCCGCCTGATCGGCCGAGACGAGGCAGAGGGTCGCCTGCGGGCCACCTACGACCGGATCGCCGGAGCGGATGGGCACGTCGACCGTGTGCTGCGACTGCACGGCCTCCGGCCGCACACCCTCGACGCCCACCTCGCGCTCTATCGGGCGACGCTGCACCACCCCGCCAACCGCCTGCCGCGCTGGTTCCTGGAGCTGATCGGCGTCGCGGTGAGCGACTGGAACGGCTGCGCCTACTGCGTCGCGCACCACCGCGCCGGGCTCGAGGGGATCGTCGGCGCGCCGCTCGCGGCGCAACTCATCGGCGCGGCCGCCAGCCCGGCTCCCGCGGCCGAGCAGACGTCGATCGCGGCAGGCGAGGCGCTGGCCGGCGGCGACCGCCTCGCCGCGGCGCTCCAGGCCGCGCTGTCGTACGCGCGGGCCTTGACCCTCACGCCGGCCGGCATGCGCGCGGACGACGTGGAGGAGCTACGCGCAGCCGGGCTGGACGACGGGGAGGTCCTCGAGATCAACCAGGTGGTGGGGTACTTCAACTACGTGAACCGCGCCGTGTTGGGCCTCGGCGTCTCGCACGTCGGCGAGCGGCTGGGCCTGGCGTCGGTGGCGGCGAGCGACGGTTCGACGTGATCCAGCGGTGAAGGGAGCGACGTCGACGTGAGCAGCGAGCCGCACGACTTCGACCTGATCACCATGGGGCGCTCGTCGATCGACCTGTACGCGCTGCAGGTCGGCGTGCCCTTCGTCGACATCGAGAGCTTCGGCGCCTACGTGGGCGGCAGCCCCACCAACATCGCCGTGGGCGCGCGCCGGCTCGGGCTCCGGACCGCGCTCCTGAGTGCCGTCGGCGAGGATCCGGTCGGCGACTTCGTGCTGCGCTTCCTCGAGCGCGAGGGCGTGGAGACGCGCTTCGTGCCGCGCAAGGCGAGCGGCCGCACGAGCGCGGTCGTGCTCGGCATCGAGCCGCCCGACCGCTTCCCGCTGGTGTTCTACCGCGACAACGCGGCCGACATGCACCTCACCATCGACGACGTCCTCGCCACGCCGCTCGACCGGACGCGTGCGCTGGAGGTGTCGGGCACCGGCCTCAGCCGCGAGCCCTCGCGCAGCGCGACGATGTTCGCCGTCGAGCGAGCGCGCGCCGCCGGAGCGACCGTGTACGTCGACCTGGACTTCCGCGCCGACCAGTGGCACGATCCGCGAGCCTTCGGCGTCAGCGTCCGCGCGCTGTTGCCGCTCGTCGACGTGGCGATCGGCACGGAGGAGGAGGTCATGGCGGCCATGCTCACCGATCCCACCAAGCTGCGGATCGTCGACGGCCAAGTCTCGGCGCCGCGGATCGAGGGCGACGTCGACGCCGACGTCGCGGCGATGCTCGCGGCGCCTTGGGCGCCCGAGGCGCTGGTGGTGAAGCGCGGGGAGCGCGGGGCGACGATCCACGTCGGCGGCGACGACGTCATCACCGCGCCCGGCTTCCCGGTCGAGGTGCACAACGTGCTCGGAGCCGGCGACGCCTTCGCCGCGGGCCTGATCTACGGACGCAGCAAGGGCTGGGACTGGTTCCGGAGTGCCCGCATGGGGAACGCGTGCGGCGCCATCGTCGTCACCCGCCACGGCTGCGCGAACTTCATGGGCTACGAGGACGAGGTACTGGCGTTCGTCGACGAGCGCGGTGGCTTCGCGGTCTGAGGCGGGGCATCGCGAGGCAGGCGCATCGGCTGCGGTGACACCTGCCGAGCCCTCGGACGGACACCCCATTATCGTTCTCATGAGGTGACATCGCATGGGAATCCTCGAACTCGCCATCTTCGCACTCGTCGTCGCCGTCATCGCGGGCGTGCTCGGCTTCACGGGCGTCGCTGCCGGAGCCGCCGTGATCGCTCGCTGGCTGTTCGGCATCTTCCTGGTGCTGGCCCTGATCTTCTTCATCCTGGTCCTCTTAGGGGTCACGGCCATCTTCTAGGCCGCACCATCGCGTTCTCCCTCGCCTCGCGGTAGGCTGGTCGAGCCGCTCGGTCGCGACGTTTCGTCGTGCACACGCGAGGCGATGAAGGAGAACCCATGCGACACAGATCTCGCCGAACCCCACCCATGGGCGTGACCGCAGCGCTGCTCTTCGGCGCGTTGGTCGTCTTCGGCTCGGGCAGCGCACAACAGACCCCGCGCGACGTGAGCGAGGTACTGCCCTCCACCACCATCGCCGCCTTCTACGCGGCGCCGACGAGCGCCGGCTGGGGCGCCTTCGCCGAGATCGTGAGCGCGCTCGACCTCGACGCCGCCAAGGACACGATGTCGCGCCTGATCGCGGTGGCCTCGAGCGACTCCGGGTTCGCTCCGGACTCGGCGGAGGGCATGCTCGAGGCCTACCTGGACGACCTCGAGCACGACTGCCCGGACCTGGCGCGCTTGGTGCGGTCGGATGGTCTGGAGGGCCTCTACGGTCCTTCGGTCGTCGCCATCAGCGTCTCGCCGTTCAACCCGTTCCCCGGCGCCCTCGCGGTCGCGCGGCCGAGCGACGCTTCGTTCGCCGCCGCGGTCCAGGACGCCCTGATCGCCTGCGCCGACAGCGACCTCTCGCTGCAGGAGGGCGACGTCACCCTGCACGTGGTGGGTGACGGCGGCGACCTGCCGCTCGTGCTCGCGCGCGTCGACGGACTCTTCCTGGCGGCGACCGATCCCGAGCTGGCGCGCACCGCCATCCGCCTCGCGACGGGGAGCAGCGAGCCGCGCTTCGTCGACGGGCCGATCGGCCGCGAGGCCGC
>SKWV01000346.1 GCA_007128755.1 Trueperaceae bacterium | reverse complement strand
CGACCTGCATCTCGAGCAGGTCGCCGCCCGTGTCGGCGGCGGTACGCAGGAACGTCACGTGCTCGCCACGCGCGGTGCGGTGCGTGCGGGTCGTTGAGGACATGTGCGCCCAGCATGCCATGACGGCGCAGACGCATGGCTCTGGTCGAGCGCGCCAGGGCCGCTAGCATGAGACGCGCATGCCGCGTTCCCGAGGAGGATCCCCCATGTCGAAGCCCGCAGCCTACAGACGACTCATCGAACGACAGCCGGAGCTGATGGAGGCCTACGAACGGTTCGGTTCGGCGGCGCACGAAGCCGGGGCGTTGAGCGATCGCGAGCGGCGCCTCGTGAAGCTCGCCCTCGCCATCGCCACCCACTCCGAGGGCGCGACCCACAGCCACGTCCGCGCGGCGCTCGCCGCCGGCATCGAGGCCGACGACCTGCGCCACGTCGCCTACCTCGCCGCGACCACGGCCGGCTTCCCCACCACCATGCGCGGCCTCACCTGGATCGACGACATCGCCGACGCGCCAGGCTGACGCGCCTCGTCAGCCCCGTCGCTCGCTGTGACTCGCTCCTCGCGTCCACCGTCAGCCGAGCGGCCACCACAGCAGCACGACCGCGTTCCAGGTCGCGTGCGCGATCAGCGACGGCACCAGGCTGCTCGTCATCGTGCGGAGCGCTCCCCACGAGAGCCCGAGCCCCAGCGACGCCAGCGCCAGCAGCGGCGACCCGACCGGCAGGGTCGCGAGCGCGTACAGCCCGGCGGCGGCGGCGAGCCCTCCGCGTGGGCCGAGACGCTGCGCGAGCGACCCCTGCACGGCGCCGCGCCACACCAGCTCCTCGCCGAGGATGATCGGCACGAGCGCCAGCGCGGCGATGGTAAGCGACGGAGCGCGGAACGCCGCGTAGAGGCTCTCGACCTCGAGCACGATCGACGGCGCGAGCGACACGAGCGACGGGTAGATGGCGTAGGTGGCGACGATCGTCGCCAGCCCCGCGGCGAGGCCCACCAGCACGAGTCGGCCGCTGGGCACCAGCATGGCTCGAACGTCGCCTCCCGCGCGCAGGAGGGTCGCCGCCCCCAACACGATCGCCGCGCCGCCGATCGCCAGCCATACCCCCACGACGGACGACGAGGCCGCCGCGAGCGCCCACGCCGCGACGAAGGCGAGCGCCACGCCGATCCCACCGCGCCGCCGGGTGACGCGGCGCACCGCAGGCTCAGGTGTCATGCTCGGCCGGCGCCACGCCCCGCATCCGCTCGACCCACGCCCACGAGCCCCGCAGCGGCCCGTCACGGCCCTCGGCCGCCAGCGCCCGCCGCGCCGCCTCGTCGAACGTGAGCAGCACGGGGTGCTCGATCGCGTCCCAGAAGTGGTCGTCACGCGCCAGGAGGTCCTCCGTGAGGCCGAGGACGACCTCGCGCGCCACCGACCACTCGGCGCGGGTCACGAGGCGCAGCCACAGCGACGACAGCCGCGGCGTCAGGAACGGGACGTCGACGCTGCGCGGAGCCCTGAGCCCCATGACGCGCGCGCTGCGGTCGAGGATGTCCTTGCCGGAGAGCGTCTCGGGGCCGGGCACGTCGAACCAGGCGTTGGCCGCCAGCGGCATCTCGAGCGAGCGCACCAGCGCGACCACCACGTCGTCGATGGCGACCGGCTGCGTGCGCGAGCGCAGCCAGCGCGGCAGGATCATCACCGGGAGGCGCGCTGCGAGGTCACGCACGATGAGCCAGCTCAGGCTCCCGTGCCCGACGATCATGCTCGCCCGCAACTCGATCGTCGGCACGCTGCCCGCCCGTAACACCTCGCCCACGTCGAGCCGGCTCCGCAGGTGCTCGGATCCCGGCCCGGTCGGCGCGACGCCACCCAGGTAGACGACGCGCTCGACGCCCGCCTCCGCCGCGGCCTCGGCGAAGCCCGCCGCTGCCTCGACCTCGCGCTCGTGGTACCCCGCGCCCTCCCCCATGCCGTGCACGAGGTAGAGCGCGGCGCCGCAGCCCTCGAGGGCACGCTCGACCGAGGCGCGATCCGCGACGTCGCCCTGCGCCCACTCCAGCTGGGGCGCGCGGGCGCGGGCGCGTTCCGCGCCTCGGCTGAGACCACGGAGTCCCCACCCTGCGCGGGCGAGCGCGGGGGCGGCCGCGCCGCCGACGAACCCGGTCGCGCCGGTCAGCAGGAGTTTGCGTCGTGACATGGTGACCTCACGCTGCAGTATCGGCCTTCGGCGCGTCAGCCGTGGTGACCCTCCACCCAGTGACGACGACGTGGGCCGTGGCTGCCGTACGAGCGACCCAGCCAGGGGGCGTCCGTCGGGTCAACCTACGTGCATGACCGACGCGATCACCATCAGCCGACCCGTCGCGAGGGCCGGGCGGACGACGAGCCGCAGCCGGACGTGAGGACACACCATGCCGAACCCTGACTTCGACGACCGTACCGCCGCGCCCGCCGAGGCCGCGGAGCTCGAGCGCGAGCGCAACGAGCTGCTGCAGTCCCTCGAGGACGCCCTCGAGATGCCGATGGTGCTCCTCGCGTTCGTGTGGCTGGCGCTCCTGATCGCCGAACTCGTGTGGGGCGAGCGGCGCCTGTTCGCGACCATCGGCACGATCATCTGGATCGTCTTCATCGTCGACTTCGCGGTGAAGCTCATCTTGGCGCCCCACAAGATCGCGTACCTGACGCGGAACTGGTTGGCCGCCATCTCGCTCGTGATCCCGGCGCTCCGGATCTTCCGCATCGCACGCGTGATCCGGCTGCTCCGACTGGCCCGCGTCGGCCGGGGCTTGCGACTCGTTCGCGTCGTCTCCTCGGTGAACCGCGGCATGCGCGCGCTCGGCGCGAGCCTACGCCGGCGAGGCTTCGGCTACGTCCTCACGCTCACCGCCCTGGTCACGTTCGCGGGCGCGGCCGGGATGTACACGTTCGAGCGCGAGACGCCCGAAGGCCTGCACACCTACGGCGAGGCGCTGTGGTGGACGGCGATGGTCATGACGACCCTGGGGTCGCAATACTGGCCGGAGACGTTCGAGGGCCGCGTGCTGGGCCTCTTGTTGGCGCTCTACGCCATCGGCGTCTTCGGGTACGTGACGGCGACGCTCGCGACCTTCTTCATCGGACGCGACGCCGAGAACACCGAGGCCGAGCTGGCGGGCGCCGAGGAGCTCACGAGCCTCAAGCGGGAGGTGATCGGCCTGCGCGCCGACATCGCGGCGCTGTCGCGGCGGGCTCCGGAGGGGTGAGGG
>SKWV01000044.1 GCA_007128755.1 Trueperaceae bacterium | reverse complement strand
GAGAGCGGATCGATCGGCGGCTGCATCTTCGCTGCCCCGTAGGCGACAGAGGCGCTCATCACGAGACGGCCGGGGTCGGGACGCCGAAAGGCGACCGGCCCCGACACATGTCGCGGCGCCGGCGGCCACGCCCGCTATCCTCGACCCCAGGAGGTGAACATGCCGAGGCTCTCGATCCGACTACAGGGCATGTGTGAGTCGGTGGACGGCGAGCCGGGTCGCCACCGGGCACGCGTTCTCGCGACGCTGCTCGCGCTCTGCGTGAGCGCGGTGAGCGCGCAGGAGGCTGGGTGGTCGCCACTGCCGAACCTGGAGCACGCTCGCCAGGAGGTGGCCGCCGCCTGGTTGGGCGGCGCGCTCTACGTCGTCGGCGGCTTCGGCGCCGATGGCTCGACCCTGGCGAGCGCGGAGCGCTGGCGCGAGGGCGCGGAGGCGTGGGAAGCGCTTCCCGACATGCCGATCGGCGTCAACCATCCCGCCGCGGTGGCGATCGACGGTCGTCTCGTGGTGGTGGGTGGCTTCGCCGGGCCGGGGCTCCGCAACCCGGTCGACGCCACGCAGGTGTTCGATCCCGAGACGCAGGCATGGAGCTTGGCGGCGCCGATGCCGAGCGCCCGGGGTGCGTTGGCCGCGACGGTCGTGGCGGACCGGCTCGTCGCGGTGGGTGGCGCGCGAGCCGGCGTCGCCGTCGCCGACGTCGCTGCCTACGACGCGGCGAGCGACGCCTGGACGGCGTGGCCGGCCATGCCGAGCGCCCGCGACCATCTCGGCGTCGCCGAGGTCGACGGCCGCCTGCACGCGGTCGGGGGGCGAGCCGGCGGCGTGTTCACGCTGCCGACCCACGAGGTCTTCGACCCCGACACCGCGTCGTGGCAGCAGGCGCGTGCGATGCCCACCGGTCGCTCCGGCCACGCGGTCGCGGCGCTGGATGGATGCGTCTACGCGCTCGGTGGCGAAGGCAACCCCGCTCGCGCGGACGGCATGTTCGACGAGGTCGAGCGCTACGTGGTCGCGACCGGGGTGTGGGAGACGCTGGAACCCATGGCGCTGCCGCGGCACGGCATGGGCGCGGTGCCGGTCGGCGGCCGCCTGCTCGTTCCGGCCGGCGCCACCGTGGCGGGGTTCGGGGCCGTGGCGGCGGCCGACGCCTTCGCGCCGTCACCGTGCGGTGACGACGACGGCGAGTCGGGCTGAGGTGTGAAGCGAGCTGACGCTCAGCCCCTGCGCCTGCGCCGCATGGCTCCCGCGGACTGGCCGGAGGTCCGCCGGATCTACCTGGAAGGCGTCGCCACCAACCAGGCCACGTTCGAGACGACCGTCCCGGCCACCTGGGAGGCCTGGGTGGCGAGCAAGCTCGCGGCCGGTCGGCTCGTGGCGCTGCGGGGCGACCTGGCGGTCGGGTGGGCGGCGCTCAACGCCGTCTCGAGTCGCCCCGCCTACCGCGGGGTCGCGGAGGTCAGCGTGTACGTCGCGGCGGCGGCGCGGGGATCGGGCGTCGGTCGCGCGCTCCTGCACGCCCTCGTGGAGGCTTCCGAATCGTGCGGCGTGTGGACGCTGCAGGCGAGCATCTTCCCGGAGAACACTGCCAGCGTCAGGCTCCACGAGCAGGTCGGGTTCCGCGTCGTCGGTCGCCGCGAACGCATCGCGCAGCACCACGGCGTGTGGCGGGACACGGTCTTGCTCGAGCGACGGAGCGCGGTGGTCTGAGCGGACGGCGCGCTTCCCGGCCTCGGCCTCGGTGAGGAGCGTGCACGATGCGGCACGGGCGCGGCTCCGGCGATCCCTGCCGGGCCCCGACGATCACCCCCGCGCGCGTCCACGGCTCGCGAGCACGAGGCCGCTCACCACCAGCACCGCACCGACGAGGTGGTAGCGCGCGAGCGTCTCGCCGAGGAACGTGAACGACAGGATCGCCCCGAAGAGCGGCATCAGGTGGACGAACATGCCGGCACGGGTGGGGCCCACCGCCGCCACGCCGCGGATCCAGAAGAGGAACGCCAGGACGGAGGCGAACGCGCCGAGGTAGAGGATCGCGCTCACGCTGCCGGCGCTGATCACCATGCGCTCGCCCTCGGCGAGGCGCCAGGCGTAGATGGGCAGCAGCAGCACGAGGCCGGCGATCGTCGTGGCGAGCAGGAGCGAGCGCGGCGGGACGGTCTTCGGCACCGCCTTGAGCAGCACCGAGTACAGCGACCACATCGGCACCGCGGCCGCCATCCACAGGGCCCCCGGATCGAGCCCGAGCGACAGGATCGCGCTCGGGTCGCCGCGCACGATGACCACGAACGCCCCGAGCAGCGACACCACGGTGCCGATCGCCTGCGCGCGGGTGATCCGGTCGCGGAAGATCAGCCACGAGAGCACGGGGATGACCACGGGGACCGTCGAGGCGAGCAGGACGGCGGTGATCACCGTCGTGCTCGTGAGCGCGAGGTAGACGAACGTGTGGAACGCCGCCACGCCGGTCGCGCCGAGCGCGAGGATGAGCGCGGCATGGCGGAGCAGGAGCGCGCGGTGACGGAGCAGCTCGGCGCCCGACAGCGGCAGCAGGAACGCCAGCGCCACCAGCCAGCGCCAGACGTTGAGCGACACGGGCGGCAGGTCGTCGCGGAACGCCCGCGCGATCACGAAGTTGCCGGCCCAGAAGGCGACGGCCGACGCCAGCATCAGGTACGGCGCCCACGACGCGGCCTCGCGTCCCCGACGCGGGGCGGGCGCGACCGGTGCCGTGCGTGGCTTCACGGTGGCACCTTCATGCGGCAGCATAGAGCGCCCGGCGAGGCCGATGCGACCTCGGTGTTCGTCCGACGCGACGTCGGCGTCCAGTCCGACGCGACGTCGGCGTCCAGTCCGACGCGACGTCGGTGTTCAGTCCCACGCGGTGTGGGCGTCCAGTCCGACGCGACGTCGGCGCCGGAGGCCCGCGCCGCCGGCGTGCGTCGTACGCTCGGCACCATGACGCTCCGGCCTGAGGCGCTCTTCCCGGACGGCGCCGGTGCCCCGCCCTGCACGCTCATCGACGTCCGCTCGCCGGTCGAGGTCGGCCGCGGCGCCGTGCCGCACGCGCACGCGCTGCCGCTGATGACCGACGAGGAGCGGCACCAGGTCGGTCTGCGCTACCGCGACGCCGGGCAAGAGGCCGCGATCGCGTTGGGGTACGAGCTCGCCGGTCCCCACCTGGCGCGGCGCACGGCGGCGTGGCGCGCGGTGTGTGGCGACGGACCGGTCGCGGTGAGCT
>SKWV01000411.1 GCA_007128755.1 Trueperaceae bacterium | reverse complement strand
CGAACACCTCGAAGCGCGCCGGGGGGCGGGGCGCCGCGCAGCCCCAGGCGATGGCGTCCTCGTCGAAGCCGAGGACGCGGGCGGTGGCGCACGCGAGGCGGAGGTTCTGGGCGTGCGTGGCCGGCCACAGCGCGTCGTCCACGCCGCCCGGGAGCGCGAAGCGCCCGTCGCCGCTCTCGAGCGCCAGGAACGGGGAGCCGGTCGCGCGCGCCGCGCGAGCGATCACCGCGAGCGCCTCGCCGCTCGCCGCGCTCACCAGCGGCACGCCAGGGCGTGCGGCCGCCGCCTTGTCGCGGGCGATGGCCCCCACCGTCGGTCCCAGCGTCTCCATGTGGTCGAGGCTCACGTTCGTGATCACGCTCGCCGCCACGTTGCCCACGGCGCTCGTCGCGTCGTGCCGCGCTCCCACGCCGGCTTCGACCACGGCGAGCGTGACGCCCTCGGCGGCGAAGCGCTCGAGCGCCAGGGCCAGGGTCCACTCGAAGAAGCCGACGTCGGGCAGCGCGCCTGCCTCGGCGAGCGGTCGGACCCGCTCGACGAAGGCCGTGAGCGCCGTCATGTCGAGCGCGTCGCCGTTCACGGCGATGCGCTCGGTGAGGTGCTCGACGTGCGGTGAGGTGAAGCGGCCCGAGCGGTGCCCCGCCGCCTGCGCCATCGCCGCGAGCGCATGCGTGACCGAACCCTTGCCGTTGGTGCCGACGACGTGCACCACCGCCGGTGGGTCGGGGATCGCGAGCGCGTCGAGCAACGCGCGCGCCGCGGATGGATCGCGCTCTCGCGCGCCGCGGCGGCGTGAGACGAGCCACGCCGCGGCGTCGTGCATGCGCGTCAGGTGCCTCGGCGGCCGCGCCGGCGGCGCCCGCGACGGCGACCGCGGCGACGCGCGCCCTGCTTCTCGCTCTCGCTCGGCGCGCTCTCGAGCGACTCCATCTCGTCGTCCTCGTGCACGCGCACGATGGTGGCGTCCACGACGCCGTCCTCCACGCGTTGCACGAGCCGGAGCAGGTAGTGGGGCGGCTCGACGTCGACGTAGACGACGCTGCCGCCGGGGTGGACGACGAAGACCCGCGCCCGGCGCGGACCGAGCGCGGTCTCGAGCATCACGTCGCCGCTGCGCTGCACCACCACGTCCTTGCCGAGCATCGGGACGCGCCAGGGCCGCCCGTCGTCCTTCGCCCCAGCGGCCGCCCGGAGCTCGTCGAGCAGCGAGAGCGGATCACGATACGGCTGCACGTAGGGGATCGTCGCCCGGTCGTTGCGACCGCGCGACGCGACCACGAGGCCTTCGTCGGCGCTGAACTCGACGTCGTAGATGCGGGCCTCGCCACGCACCTGCGTCTCCTCGCGGAACTGGTGGGAGTGGTGGCGTTGCGCGTGGCAGCGGCTGGACTGCGTGATCGTCCCTTGACCGAGGCTGCCCTGGAGGAGCAGGCGCGCCTCGAGGAAGGCGGTGCGGCCGCGCTCGCTCCGTTTGAGCGTCTGGCTGCCGACGGGTCGGCCGCGAGCGCTGAGGCGGTACGAGCAGACCTCGACTGGCATACGTGAGAGTAGCACGGGCATCCTCACGTTCCCGCGCTACCGTGAGGCGTGAGAGACGCCGTCAGCCACACGAGACCGACGCCGCGCGGAGCGACCGTGCGGCGCCCACGTCGCGACCTGGTGTGCGCCGCCGTCGCGGTCCTCGTGCTGCTCGCCGGCTGCCTGCCGGTGCCCGACGTGCGCGTGGCGCTCGACCTGATCCCACCCGTGTACCGCGTCGACCCCGCCAGCGTGCAGGTGGAGACGACCTGGTGGCCGGCGCCCGCCGCCCCGTACTCGCCGCCGGAGTACGACCAGACCGGTGTGCGGCGCACCTTCTTGGGCGATGCGCCACCGCGGGTGATCGTGGTGGCGGTCCCGGGCCTGCTCGGCGGCGCCGCGAGCTTCGACCCCTGGGCGCGCGGCCTGGTGGCCGCGCAGGAGGGCCTCGAGGTGTGGGCCGTCGATCGACGCGCGAACCAGTTCGAGGACCGCACCGGGATCGCCCGGGCCTTGGACGCCGGCGACCCGAGCATCGCCCTGCAGTACTACTTCGGTGGCCCCGGCGGGCCCCCCGAGTACGCCGGCGTGGCGCAGGCCGACGTGGCGTTCATGGCGCACTGGGGCCTGATCGTGCACCTCCGCGACCTGCATGCGGTGGTCGAACGGGCGCGGGCCACCGGTGCGAGCGTCGTGCTCGCCGGGCACTCCTTGGGCGCCGGCATCGCCAGTCTCTACGCCGCCTACCGCGTCCCCCTCGAGGACGGCGGCGGCATCGGCCAGGACTACGTCGAGGCGCTGATCCTGCTCGACGGGACCGTGGCGCGCACCGGCGCGTTCGGCCGTGCGGACCGCGGCTTCGGCCTGCTGGGGTTCACGATCGTCCCCACCGTCGAGGACCTCCTCAGCGGCCGCAGCGCGCCCTACCTGACGCTCGCGTACGGGCCGCAGCACTTCGTGCGCCACGCGGTGATCGCCGTCCACGCCCACCTCGATCCCGACGGGACGGCGCCGGCGTCGCTCTCGCGCTACCCGATCTCGAACCGAGCGCTCCTGGGCGTGATCTCCGACGACGAGTACGCGCTCGCGCCCGCGTTCGGCGTGTCCGTGGGGCACGCCGTCGACGCCGCGTTCTCCGGCAACGTGACCGCGTTCTTGCTGATGGGGAGCCAGGGCGTGAACTCACGCACCGTGATTGGCGTGGCCCCCGGCGCGGAGCGGGTCGACTGGTCGGCCGGCGATCCGGCGCGGGAGGTGAGCGATCTGGCCGCGTTGGCGGCGGCGCGCGCCGACCCCGACGCCGACGTGAGCGAGTGGTACTTCCCGCTGCGCCTGCTGCTCGACGTCGCCGCGATCGAACCGCGCCACGAGGGGCTCCTGGCGTTCGTGCCCTCGACGGAGGTCGGCCTGCCGACCCTCGCGATCGGCGCCGATCGCGGCCTGGTGCAGTCGCCGGCGGGCTTCCAGTCGTACGCGAACACGAGGCCCGGCGCGCCCATCGCGGTCGTCGTGATGCCCGGGTTCACGCACTCCGACCTGCTGCTCGCGCGCGACAACCCGGTGATCCCCATCACCCTCAGGTGGCTCCGGAGCGAGGTCGACGGCGTCGCGTGGTGACGCCCTGCCTCCAGGGCGCCTACCCGCTCAGGCGACGGCCGACAGCGCCTCCTCGAGCAGGTCGCAACCGGTGTCCAAGTCGCCCGCCGACACGTTGAGGTGCGG
>SKWV01000232.1 GCA_007128755.1 Trueperaceae bacterium | reverse complement strand
GGCGCATCGGTCGGCTGGTCTGGCGACGCTTCGCGCCGTGGGATGGGGATCGCGCGGAGCCCGCGCTCCTCGGCGGCGCGGACCTGCTGCATGATCCAGCAGTCCTGCTCGACACCGCGCACGGCGCCCTCGAGCGCTCGATCGATCTCGGGAAGGGTGAGATGCACGCTGGTCGTAGGGTAGCAGCGTCACGCACTCGCGAGGATCAACCTTGAGTCGCTCACCCCGCCGAGAGCGGCACCACCACGAGTCCATCGATCCCCTCGAAGTCACGAGGGTTCGCGCTGTAGAGCGGGAGGTCGTTCGCACGCGCGACGGCGGCGATGAGCGCGTCGAACGCCCTCGCTCTCGTCGTTCGCCCGGAACGACGGAGGGAGGCGGCTACACCGGCGAACGCACGCGCGGCGGCCGCATCGAAGGGTATCGGATCGAAGTCCGCCTCCGCCTGTTGCACGTGCGCCTGCCGAACGACTCGCTCTTCGTCGTCCGACGTCACCAGGGGTCCGACCGACAGTTCGGCCAGCGTGATCGTCGAGATGAATGCGGCCTCGGGGAGCGAGGAAGCGTCGCCGACGCGCGACAACATGATGACGGCGCTCGTGTCGAGCAGCCCTCGGGGATGACGCTCCGGCTCAGTCATCGTCCGTGCCCCACGCCGTCGCATCGATGACGGCGTCGATATCGGCGCGGAGGCGCGCTCCGTCGAGGGCCGGCAGGCGACGCCAACGCTGCAACAGCGCCTCGCTCGTGAGCGCTGGCTTCTGGAGTGGTCGGAGCTCGGCTACCGGCTTGCCAGCGCGCGTCACCGTCACGACTTCGCCGGCGGCAACGCGGTCCAAGACCTCTCCCCCGTGATTGCGGAGATCCCGCACGGTGACGCGATGGTCGCTCATGGTGTAAGTGTATCACGCGTGATACATACCTGCTCTACACCCGCGCTACGTCGTCGGCTCCTACGCGCGGGGCGAGGCGGGACCCGATAGCGACGTCGATCTGCTGATCGACGTGGACCCGGAGTCGCGCTTCCACCTGCTTCACCTTGCCGCCATCAAGCAAGCCTGCGAGGATGCGCTGGGCCGACCCACGGTCGTGCTCACCCGTGGCACGCTCGACCCCGAAATCCTCGCGGTGGTCGAGCGCGACTCGGTCACGGTCTTCTGATGACGAAGCGCACGGCGGTGGTTCTGCGTCAGATGCGCGAAGCGATCGGCTGGATCGAGGAGAATATCGAAGGTCTCCACCGATCGCGTTTCGGAGCCGATCGCCGGGCGCGCCAGCTCGTCGAGCGAAACCTCGAGTCCTCTCCGAGGCCAGCCGCCGAATCCCGAAAGACCTGAAGGCGAGTGAACCGAACGTCGACTGGTCTGCGCTCGCGAGCCTAGGCAACGTCCTTCGGCATGAGTACCAGCGGGTCGACCCTGGGCACTTATGGACGCTGTTGACGGATGAAATAGGGCCGTTGTCTGCCGCGGTCCGACGCCTGGAGGAACGCACGAAGGCGGCCAAAGACGGCCTTTGATCGTGTGCCGATGCCGATCGCGTCCACCAGCCGGTCACGATGCTCGCGTCCGATGGCACACGACCCCGCCGCCTCACCCGCAGCCGCTCACTCCCCCAGCGGCCGCAGACCGATCCGGTGGAAGTCGCTCGCCGGGTTGCCCGATCGGACTCGATCACCTGCAGCAGAATCTACGACTCGATCGCCCCGACGATCACCTCGGCCGCACGGGCGCACTGTCCTGCATCGACGTCGAGATGCGTCACGATTCTCATCGTGTCCTTGTCGAAGCCGAAGAACAGGACGCCGCCTTCCGCAGCACGCTCTACCACCGCGGACGCATCTGGCGCCTCGTCCGTCAGAGCGAAGCGGATGATGTTCGTCTGAACCGTAGCGACGTCGATCCTGATGCGCGGGCTCTGCGCGAGCCGCTCCGCGATCAGCCTGGCGTTGGCATGATCCTCCACCAGGCGATCCACGTGATGCTCGATCGCGTAGAGTCCTGCTGCAGCGAAGAAGCCGACCTGCCTCATGGCCCCTCCGAACATGCGGCGCACCCGCACCGCCCGTGCGATGAGTCGAGCGGTGCCGGCCAACATCGCCCCACCAGGCGCCCCCAATCCCTTCGACAGCGACACGGACACCAGCTCGAACGGCGCAGCCAGATCACGCACGCTCAGCCCGGACGCGACCGCCGCATGCCACAACCTGGCTCCCGAAAGGAACGTAGCGACACGCCGTTCCTTGGCGGCGCTGCAGATGCGTGACACCTCATCCTGAGGGAACACCGTGCCACCCGCTCGGTTATGCGTGTTCTCGACGATGACGAGGGTCGTTGGCGGGTACACCAGGTGCCCCTGGGGCTTGACGGACGACATCAACGCTCGAGCTGTGAAGACGCCGTCCTGCCCGATCTCGGTGAACTGGACTCCAGAGTTCGCCGATGAGCCTCCGGCCTCGTGCCAGGCTACGTGTGCTTCTCGAGCGACGATGACGTCGTCGCCAGGGCGCGTCATCAGACGAATCGCCATCTGATAGGCCATCGTGCCCGTCGGTACCCACAGCGCGGCTTCCTTACTGAGCAGATCCTTCGTCACATCCTGGAGGTGATTCACCGAAGGGTCTTCGCCGAACTGATCCTCGCCGACCTCTGCTGCTGCGATCGCTCGGCGCATCCCAGGTGTGGGCCTCGTGACGCCATCCGAACGCAGATCGATCATCAGGCCTCGCTCCCGCATGCCTACCTCCGCTCGACGAACACCGCCTAACCCGAAGCGATCAGCCGGAGCCGCTGGCGGAGCGCGCCAGAGGTTATCGCTCCCACGGCTCTCGTGCCTGAACAATGAAGTCTACTGTTACTCGTGGTGGGGCGTGCGTGGAGGATGTGCTCGACCACCTCGCATCGACCTCACGGGGTGGCGAGCGGCGTCGTCCGGAGCCCGAACTCGCACGGCCGCTCGAGCAACGCGAACTCGTCTGCGGCGCCCCGCCTCATCGACACCTCTCCTTCCCGATGCCGACGCAACCCTGCTGGGCCACGAACGCCGCGGTAGCCTACGCCCGTGAGCCACCGCGTCATCAGCGCGATTCTCAGGCACGACTCGAAGCAGACGAGCTACAAGATCGCTCTGCTGCGCGCGCTGAACGACGTCGTGCTCGCGTACCCCGACATGCGCGCCTCGGGAGCCGTGGCGGTGCCGCTCCGGATGCTGGCCGAGGCGTGGATCGCCTACTACTGGCCGTTCGT
>SKWV01000117.1 GCA_007128755.1 Trueperaceae bacterium | reverse complement strand
GCTCCCCGATCTCCTGGATGGCGCCGGCGGATCTCAGAGATGCCACGCCACCGCGGTGGCCCCGGAAGGAAGACCTCATGACGTCACGCATCACCATCCTCCTCGCGCTCCTCATCGCGCTCGGCGGCTTCGCCGTCGCCCAAGGCCCGTACGAGGACGTCGACCCGAGCGGCCAGAGGGTCGTGTTCTGGCACCAGCATGGCGGCGTCCGCGAGGCTGGGCTGTCGCGGATCGTCGAGCGTTTCAACGAGGAGAACCCCTACGGGATCACGGTCGTGGCCGAGTTCCAGGGGAGCTACCCGGAGATCTTCCAGAAGATGCTGCTCCTCGCCGGCACCGACGATGCGCCCAACCTGGTCGTGGCCTACCAGGACCAGGCGGCCGCGTACCGGTTCGCCGACGGCCTCGTCGACATCCGCACGTTCCTCGCGTCGGAGCGCTGGGGCTTCGACCCCGACGACTTCGCCGACTTCTTCGCGGGCTTCATCGCCTCGGACGTCCATCCCGTCTTCGAGGGCGAGCTGCTCGGCTTCCCGCCCAACCGCTCCATCGAGGTCATGTACTACAACGAGGACTGGATCCGTGAGCTCGGCTTCGACGGACCGCCCGCCACGCCGGCCGAGTTCGAGGAGCAGGCGTGCGCCGCCACCGCGCAAGCCTTCTCCGGAGCGGTCGCGGGCGGTGCCCGCTACGGCTACGAGCTCACCCTCGACGCCAGCCGGTTCGCCTCGTGGGTGTTCGCCTTCGGTGGCGACGTCTTCGACACCGAGACCAACCGCTACACCTTCGACGACGAGGGCGCCATCCAAGCGATGACGTTCCTGCAGGGCCTGTTCGAGCGCGGGTGCGCCGACATCGTGACCGAGCGCTTCGGCGACCAGACCAACTTCGGCCTCGGCACGACGCTCTTCACGGTCGGCTCGAGCTCCGCGCTGCCCTTCTACCGCGACGCCGTCCGGGCCGGGGCCGACTTCGACTGGAGCGTGGCGGCCGTGCCGCACACGACCCCGGAGCCGGTGATGAACGTCTACGGTGCCTCGGTCAGCATCACGTCGGGTCACGCGCCCGAGGCGGAACTCGCCACCTGGCTCTTCGTGCAGTACTTCACGAGCCCCGAGGTGCAGGCCGACTGGGCGCGGGCCTCGAACTACTTCCCCGTCCGCGCGAGCGTGGCGGACGGTCTGGACGACTACTTCGACGCCGATCCCGCCTACGAGGCGGCGTTCGACCTCCTGCGCTACGGCGTCTCGGAGCCCGTCGCGCCGGGCTACGCCTTCGTGCGCAACCTCGTGGCGGCCGAGCTGGCAGCGATCGTCGACGGCGCCGACGTCACCACCGCCCTGCAGCGTCTCGACGCGGAGGCGAACCGCGTCCTGCTCGAGCAGCTCGCCGACATCGATTGAGGGAGGGCGCGCGCGTGGTCGTGCTCGGCGCGGGCATCGTGGGCCTGTGCGTCGCCGATGCGCTGGTCCGCCGTGGCGCGGCCGTCACCGTCGTCGATCGCGGCGCGCCGGTGCGTGAGGGCGCGTCGTTCGGCAACGCCGGCCTGATCGTGCCGAGCCACGTGGTGCCGCTCGCGGCGCCGGGCGTGCTGGGCAAGGGGCTGCGCTGGATGCTCGACCGCGAGAGCCCCTTCTTCGTGCAGCCCCGGCTCGACCTGGAGCTCGTGCGCTGGGGGTGGCGCTTCATGCGCTCGGCGACCGCACGCCACGTCGCGTTGGCGGGGCCCGTGCTGCGCGACCTGCACCTCGCGAGCCGCGCCCTGCACCTGGAGCTCGCGGCGCGCCTGCCGGACGCGGGCCGCGTCGCCGAGCGCGGCGTGGTGATCCTGTGCGCGACGCCGGCGGGCCTCCACGAGGAGGTGGTGGTCGCCGAGGGGGCCCGCGCGCTCGGGCTGCGCGCCGAGGTCGTGGACGGCGCCGGCGTCGGCGACCTGATGCCGGGCGTCACGCTCGACGTGGTCGGCGGCGTGCACTACCTCGACGACGCCCACGCGTCGCCGCGGGCGCTGATGGTGGCGCTGCAGACTTCGCTGCTCGCGGCCGGCGTCGCCTTCCGCTGGGAGACGGCCGTCTACGGCGTCGAGCTCGCCGGCCGGCGCGTGACGGGCGTGCGCGCCGGCGACGAGGTGATCGAGTCGGACTCGCTGGTGATCGCCGGTGGGGTGGACTCGAGCGCGTTCGGGCGCGACCTCGGCGTCCGGCTCCCGATGCAGCCGGGCCGAGGGTACAGCGTGACCGTGGCCGACCCGCCGCAGCGGCCGGCGCTGCCGGCGCTGCTGTCCGAGGCGCGCGTCGCGGTGACGCCGTTCGACGAGGGCGTCCGCCTGGGGGGCACCATGGAGATCGCACGGGTGGACCGACCGGTCGATCATCGGCGCGTCCGCGGCATCACGCGCGCCGTCGAGCGCTACCTGCCCGCCTTCCGCGCCGATGACCTCGCCCCGCTGCCCGTCTGGACGGGCGCGCGCCCGGTGTCGCCGGACGGCATGCCCTACCTCGGCCGCATCGCGCGGCGCGACGGCGTCGTCGTCGCCACCGGGCACGGGATGATGGGCTTCAGCCTCGGCCCCGTCACCGGAGCCATGGTCGCCGACATCGTCATGGGCCCCTCGGGCGACGCCCGCGTGCCGAAGGTCGGGCCGCTGCTCGATCCGGAGCGGTTCTCCGGGCGGGCGCGCGCATGACGCGCTTGGACGGCATGACCCTCATCGACCACGAGATCGACGTGCCGCTCGATCACGCCCGCCCCGACGGCGAGCGCCTGCGGGTGTTCGCGCGCGAGGTCGCGCCGCTGGCAGCGCGGCGCGAGGACCTGCCGATGCTGGTCTTCTTGCAGGGCGGACCGGGCGGCGCGGCGCCGCGCCCGCGCGCGCGCGACGGCTGGATCGGCGCGGCCTTGGACGACGGCTTCCGCGTCCTCCTGCTCGATCAGCGCGGGACCGGCCGCAGCGGCCTGCTCGACGTCGCCGCGCTGCCGCACGACGACCCGGCCGCGCTCGCGGACCACCTCACGCACTACCGCGCCGACGCCATCGTGCGCGACGCCGAGGCGATGCGCCGCGCGCTCCTCGGCGACGACGGCCGCTGGACGCTGCTGGGCCAGAGTTTCGGGGGCTTCGTGGCGCTGCACTACCTGTCGGCCGCGCCCGACGCGCTCGACGGGGCGCTCATCACCGGCGGCCTCCCCGCCCTCGACCGGCCGGCGATCGACGTCTACCGCGCCACGTTCGAGGAGGTGGCGCGCAAGACGCGGCGGCTCGTGG
>SKWV01000388.1 GCA_007128755.1 Trueperaceae bacterium | reverse complement strand
GCGCGCTTCGCGCTGCAGATCCAGGCCAACAACCCGGCGCTCAGCTACCCGGAGCAGTTCCAGTCGCTCTACCGGGCGTTCCATGGGCAGCACGTGGCGGTCGACGTCGTGCCGCCCGACGCCGACCTCGGCCGCTACGCGCTCGTCGTCGTGCCCAGCCTGTACGTGGCGGACGAGGCGACGGCCGCGAACCTCGAGCGCTTCGTGGAGGCCGGTGGAACCCTCCTGGTCACACCCAGGTCGGGCGTGAAGGACGAGGCCAACACGGTCGTCGAGTTCCCCCTGCCGGGTCTGCTCGCCCACGTGTGCGGCGTGAGCGTCGAGGACTACGACTCGCTGCCCGCCGGCGCCGTCAACGCCATCGCGTTCGAGGGCGCCGAGGGCGCGCTCGGCTCGGTGTGGTGCGACATCGTCACGCCGCGCGGCGCGGACGTGATCGGCCGCTACACGGACGACTACTACGCCGGCGAGGCGGCGATCACCGTCCACGACTTCGGGCGGGGCAAGGCGCTCTACCTCGGCACGATCGGCAACGCGGCCCTGTACGACGCGCTCGCGCGGCGGCTCCTCGAGCTCGCCGGCGTGCCAGGGAGCGAGCATGCGGCCGGTGTCGAGGTGAGCGTGCGCTGGCAAGGGGAGACGAAGCTGTTCTTCGCGCTCAACCACACCGACGCCGAGCAGACGGTGGCGCTCGGGGAAGACGTCGAGATCCTCCTGAGCGGCGCGGATGGGGCGCCGCAGGAGGGGCTGCAGGCGGCCGGCACGGCGCTCCGCCTCGCGCCCTACGGCGTGCTCGTCGCGCAGGGCGGCGTGGCGGGCGGGGACTGACGAGGGGCGCGCCGACGGTCGGCCGGCGCGGCGCCATGGGCACGCCCGGAGCGCGGTAGATTGCGCCGGATGAACTGGCTCCGCGGCCGGGGGGCCCGCCGGGACCCCGACCTCCCCACCAGCGCCAAGGAAGGCCCGCCGCCGGGCGAGGTGGCGACGACGGACGATCTCGATCCCGCCGTCGCCGCCGCCGTCACGCGCACCATGCGCCTCTCGCTCTTCGAGGGGAGCCTGACGCAGACCTTCCTGAACTGGACGTCGGGCTCCGTCCTGATCGGCTACATGCTGCACGTCGGCGCCAGCCCGGCGGAGATCGCGCTCGTCGGTTCGGTGCCGCTCCTGGCGCAGGTGGCGTCCCCCGCCGCCGCCTACCTCGCGGCGATGCTCGGGCGGCGCAAGGCGCTCACGGTGGCGCTGGCGCTCGTCTCCAGGCTGCTCTGGGTGCTCGCCGCGGCCCTGCCGGCGCTCCCGGTGCCGCCGGAGCTGCGCCCGGTGTTCATCGTCGGCGTCGTGCTCGTCGCCAGCATCTTCCTGGCCGGCAACGGCACGCTCTGGGCGGCCTGGATGGGCGACGTGGTGCCCGAGCGGCAGCGCGGCCGCTACTTCGGGTTCCGGACCGGCCTCACCGGCGTCGTCGGCATGCTCGCGAGCCTCGCGGCCGGCCAGTGGCTCGACCGCGTCGCGGCGCCGCTCTCGTTCCAGGTCGTGCTGCTCGTCGCCGTCGTCACGGCGCTCATCGGCGTGTGGATCTACACGCTGCAGTACGACCCGCCGACCGTGAGCGAGCGGCTCAGGTTGCGGCAGGTGCTGAGCGTGCCGCTCAGGGAGGCCGGCTTCCGGCGCTTCCTGACCTTCGCGGTCTTCTGGACCTTCGTGGTCTTCCTGGCGGCGCCCTTCGTGTTCCCGTACTTCCTCGACGAGCTCAACCTGACGTTCACGCAGGTGGCCATCTGGGCGACCATCGCGTCGACCACCACGCTCTTCACGTCGGTGGTGTGGGGGCGGCTCGCCGACCGGGTGGGCAACAAGGCGGTGCTGGCGATCGGCACGTTCCTTGCCGGCATCGCGCTCCCCACGAACTGGATCCTGGCCGGGATCACCGGCAACGTCGGCTTCATCTGGGCCTCGGCGGTGTTCGACGCGCTCGCGTGGGGCGCGATCGGCCCCGCCATCTTCAACCTCGCCCTCGTCTCGGCGCCGCAGGCGAACCGCGTGGTCTACATCGCGATGTACTCCTTCGCGACGGGCATCGCCGGCTTCGTGGGCGGGGTGCTGGCGGCGCCCCTGCTCATCGGCTTCCGCACGCTGGAGGGGACGTACGGCGGCGTCGACGTGAGCGCCTACTACATGCTGTTCGCGCTCTCGGGGCTGCTCCGCGCCTTCGCCTGGGTGCTGCTCAGGCGCGTGCCGGAGACGAACGCGTGGCGGACGCGCGAGCTGCTGCGCAGCATGCGGACGGGCTGGAAGGGCGCCGGCTTCCCCTGGCGCTCGTGACGCTCCGCCGTCATCGCGAGCGCAGCGACGATCAGCGCGAGCGCGCGCGCCGCAGACCCGACTCGGTGAGCAGCCAGTCGACGTCGACGTCGTGCGGCTCGAGCGGCAGTCGCGGCACCACGAGGGCGTCACGCGTGACACCCACCGTGACGGCGTGCTCGCCCAGCGTGGCCAACAGCCTGTCGTAGAGGCCGCGCCCGTACCCGAGTCGGCCGCCGCCCGCGTCGAACGCGAGCCCGGGGACGAGCACGACGTCGATCTCGTCGAGCGCGACGTTCGGCGCGGCGGCGCTCGGCTGCGAGAAGCCGAACGCGTGCCGTTCGAGCGTCGCCGGGTCGTGCACGTGCACGCTGAGCTGGCGGCCGGCGGCGGGCGTCCGCGTGGTCGCGAATCGCGGGCCGTGATGGGCGCCGGGAGTCCCGAGCGGGTCGCACTCGTCGCCGAACGCGAGGTAGACGAGCGCCCAGCGGGCGCGGCGCCAGACGGGCCAGTCGACGAGGTGCCGCTGCAGGCTGAGGTCGGCGGCCGCACGCCCGCCCTCGTCGTGGGCCAGCGCGCGGCGCGTGGCGCGTGCCCAGGCCCGCCAGGCGGCCTTGTCGGCGGTCGGTGGCGGCGCTCCTTCGCTCGCGCTCATCGGGTGGGACGATACACCACGAGCGTTCCAGAGCCGCCCCTTCTCCTGGCCGATCGTGTCGTCGCTACCGTTCGCCCCGCCAGGGGTGGGTAACACGACACGCGCCCGGGCGGCCGAGGCCATACTGAGGGATGGCGACCAGCGAACCGACTTTGACCACGCTCCACCATCTCGTCGACAAGCGCTTCGTCGGGATCACCCCCGACGACATGCGCGTGATCATCGACGGCGAGGCGGCGCACAAGACCGGCATGAACCCGATGCAGCTCGTGCTCAACGCCCTCGCCGGCTGCGCCGCCTTCGACGTCGTCGAGATGATCGCGAAGCG
>SKWV01000218.1 GCA_007128755.1 Trueperaceae bacterium | reverse complement strand
TCATCAACACGGAGCAGCGCGACGACGCGACCTGGTTCGACGCCTCCGGCAACGACCTGCACGGCACGCTCGTCAACGACCCCGTCTGGCACGCCTCGGGCGGTCCCGGCGAGGGACTGCAAGGCTACTTCGCCTTCGACGGCCGGAACCAGTACGTCGACGTCGGCGACGAAGCGCCGCTCCGCTTCACCGGACCGCACACGATCGTCTGGTGGCAGCGCAGCGACGTCGAGCCCCAGAACGTCTGGGCGCAGGTGATCGGCAAAGGCAACTCGACCTACGTGGGCCGCCTCACGAGCGACGAGCCGCGCCAGGTGCAGTACAGCGTCATCGGGGTGACGGCGCCGACGTCCGACACGGAGTTCCTCCGCGCCGACGAGTGGTTCGTGTTCATGGGTCGCTACACGGGCACGGTCATCGAGCTGTGGACCATGCGGGACGGCGCGGCCGTCCTGCTCGATGCGGTCGACTACGACGGCGCCGTCGACTCGACCTCCGAGCGCTTCGCCCTGGCCGCCCAGGACAACGACGGCCGATGGCGCCGCTGGTGGCGCGGCCACCTCGCCGGAGCGCTGGCGTTCGACGTCGCGATCGGCACGGACGACTTCGAGCGCCTGTACACCGCGGCCACCGGTGCGCCCGTCGCCGAACGACCGCGTGATCCGGGCCCCGTCGAGGAGCCGCCGGTCGAGCCGCCGCCAGCAGTGGAGCCGCCGATCGAGGAGCCACCCCCCGCCGACGAGCCGCCGCCCGCCGAGCCACCCGTCGCCGAGCCACCCGTCGTCGAGCCCCCTGTCGCCGAACCCCCTGCGGTCGAACCACCAGCCGTCGACGCTCCCGCCGTCGAGCCCCCGGACGAGGAGGCCCCGCCCGAGCCCATCCGGACCCAGACCGCCGCCCCGGGACGCTACGAGCTCTTGGCACCCATGCGGGCGCGACCGGCCGGCGTGGTGCGCGTGGAACCCGACGGCGCGACGCACACCATCGTCATCGTCGACTTGGACGACTCGGAGTCGCTGCCGCTCCGCGTGGAGATCCGCTTCGGCACCTGCGCGGCCCCGGGGGCGACGCTCGTCGCGCTCGAGCCCCTCCTCCCTGGCCACTTCGTGAGCCAGACGCGCGTCGGCGTCCCGCTGGGGACGCTCCGCCTCGGCGGGTTCGTGGTGACGGTCACGCTCCAGGCGACCGAGGCGCTGCTCGGGTGCGCCGCCCTCGAGCGTTGAGGCGGTCGCTGCGATAGCGCGCGATATCGCAGCGCGCGCTATCGCGGCTCCGGCTCGAACGACTCCCATGCGGCGTCCTTGTCGGAGATCACCGCGACCGGCAGCGGCCAGGCGATGCCGAAGGCCGGGTCGTCGTGGCGCACACCACGTTCCGCTCCCGGAGCGTGGAACTCGCCGACGAGGTACATCACCTCGCTATCGTCCACGAGCGTCTGGAAGCCGTGAGCGAACATCCTCGGCACGTAGAGTGCCGTTCGGTTCTCGGCGCTGAGCTCGATGCCGAAGTGCTGGCCGTAGGTGCCCGACTCCGGCCGCAGGTCGATGATGACGTCGTGGATCGCGCCCCGCAGGCAGCGCACGAACTTCGTCTCGGTCGCCGGCGGCACCTGGTAGTGCATCCCCCGCACGGTGCCGGCATGGCGGTTCACGGACAGGTTCGCCTGGACGACGGTGCCGTCCAGGCCATGCTCCTCGAACTCCCGTCGGCAGAACGCCCGGGCGAAGGAGCCGCGATCGTCGCGGTGCTCCTCGAGGTCCACGACGAACGCACCGATCAACGGCGTCTCCTTGAAAACCATCGTTCACCTCCAGCGCGGCGCCGGGTCACACGGCGCAGCGCCTCACCGTATCCTGCGGCTCCGGGCTCGAGCGCGGCTGACGCCGCTCCGCGCGTGGTTCAGGGCGCGCCGCACCAACGCGCGTCTCATGGAGCCGTTCTAGGGTGCTGACATGCCTGGCCCCCGAACGCGCCTCGTCCGTCCAACGCTGCCAGCCGTCATGACGCTGCTCCTGCTGTCACTGGCGGCACTCGGCCTCGCGGCGGCCGAGCCACGGTCGCTGCCCCCGCTCAAAGGCACGGTCCACGGACCGGTGCTCGAGTGGCAGGTGTCGACGCGCGACTACCGTGGCGACCCCTACGACGTGCAGGCGTTCGCACGCTTCGTCCATGCCGACGGTGACGCGTACACGGTCCCCCTCTTCCACGTCGGTGATCACGCGTGGCGGTTGCGCTTCACCGCCCCGCGCGTCGGCCACTACGACGTCGTCACGCAGAGCCCGCATCCTGGCCTCGACGGCATCACCACGAGCCTCGCGGTGGCCCCTAACCCCGACCCCGACGCCAGCAGCTTCATGGTGGCGCAGGACGACGCGTTCGCCGTGCTCGCCGGTGACGGCAGCGAAGCGCGCCGGCTCGTCTACCACGTCTACCAGCGGCACCCGAGCGCCTCGGATCCCGCCGGCCTCGAGACACCCGCCCACCTGAGCGCCGACCCGGCGATTCGCGGGCCGCACATCGAGGCGCTGCTCGACGAGGTCGAGGCGCACGGCAAACAGGCGCTCTTCCTGATGGTGGGGAACAACTGGTTCAGCTGGCCGCGGGAGTACGACGAGCCGGTACCCGACGACGAGCCACGGCGCGAGTACCCCGACCCGGTCACCTTCGGGATCATCGAAGACCTGCTCGAGCGCGCGCGAGCGCGCGGCCTCTTCGTCCACCTCTGGGCGTGGGGCGATAGCGAGAACCGCAACTCGCCCGATGGCTTCGGCGGCATCAACTCCGCCGTCGACGTGCGGCTGCAGTACTACATCGCCGGGCGGCTCGGCTCGATCCCGAACTGGACCATGAGCCTCGGCTACGACCTCGAGGAGTGGGTCACGCCCGCCGAGGCGCGCGCCTGGCACGCCACCCTCACGGGGTTCAACACGCTCCCACGCCTCATCGGCGCGCGCGAGTTCGGCACGTGGCGCGACCAGACCTTCGAGCTCGGCCGCGACAAGCTCGGCTACTTCTCGAACGATCTCCGCCCGGAGTCGGACTTCTTCGAGGAGGCCCTCGCGCTCTTCGATCAGGGGCACGGCCTGCCGGTCCTGTTCGAGCGCCGGTTCCTCCACACGCGCGACGGCGTCTGGGACCAGGACACGACGCGACGTGCCCTCTGGCAGTTCACGCTCGCGGGGGGCGCGGGCGCGATCTGGGGTGTGCTGTGGGGCGACGGTCCGCCGTACCCGGAGCCCGCCCAGGGGCGGACGCACCGCGACTTCTGGCAGGCGCGGTTCGACC
>SKWV01000157.1 GCA_007128755.1 Trueperaceae bacterium | reverse complement strand
GCAACGCCGGTGATGTTGCCGTCGGCGCCAACGGTACCCGCCACGTGTGTTCCGTGGCCGTTGCAGTCCATAGGGGATACTTTCGGCTGCGGCGTGCTGCGCTCGGGAATCCCTGCGTGGTAGTCATTGCCGACGAAGTCGTACCCGGCGACGACGCGGTTACCCCAGGCGCCGCCGAGATCGGGGTGGTTGTAGTCGATGCCGGTGTCCATGACTGCAACGCGGATGCCTCGGCCCGTCAACCCCATTTCCTGGGCATCATGCGCGCCGGTCATGTCGAGCGCGAACTTCATGTCGATCCCGATGTCGGTCGACGGTTCGGGCGCGTCGATCGTCACAACCGGGTAGACGGCCACTACGCCCGGCAGGCGGGAGATCTTGCCGATCTCGGAAGCGCTAGCTTTGACGGAGAGGCCGTTGAAGAGGCGATCGAAGTTGAAGCGTTGCTCGAACTCGATGGCCTCCGCCGCTGCCTCTCTCCTGAAGGCGGCGCGCTGGCTGCGTAGCGCACCCTGGGAGCCGCCCTTGACGGTCGGCGGACCGGCGAACTCGACGAACCAGAAGTCTGGCGTCTCGTCGACCATCTCGCCCGTGCCGGGCGCCGGCAGCGGATTGAGCGGATAGACCTGTTGTCCTCTTGCTGCGAGCGAGGACGCACGGTCTGCACTGATGTCGAGTGCCGGGTCCTTTGCCGTCTGGATGGTGCCGCAGGCTGCGAGCAGGAGTACCAGCACAGCCAGGTAGAGCCATCTCATCTGTCGTCCCATGTTCCCAAGTCCCTTCCATGCTGAAGTGTCGAATGGAGCGCGTGAAGGCGAATGCAACGACCCTACACGGGGAGCACCTCCAGCCTTGCTTAGTGCTCAGATGAGGAGTCTCTGGCACTGATGTGAAGTAGCTCACTCTACCTTACCGTTGCTGCTGCTACACAAGCTCCGTCACCGAGCGAAGGGGGAGAAGCGCTCTCATCTTGCATGGGAACGAACGACTGCGGCTGCGTGAGATGAGCACGTCATGGGAGGACCGTGATGAACCGCCCGATGACGACGGCAACGAACGAGACTGCGCCTCGATGCGCGGGCGCGCAGATATCTTCTGCATGAAGATGTCGCGTCCGTACTGTGAACAATGCCTCATATGGCTGATGGACCGTCGACACGGGACCGCCGTGACCTGCAACTATGAAGCTCCGGGCTCGTGGCCACACGACGCAGAAGGTGCGAACCAGTGGCTTTGCCGTGCTTCGCCCCGCGTCTCGTCGGGCTCCGTCAGCTCGAGAAGACGCGGGGCGTGTTATGGACCGACGTGCGTTCGGCGCTCTACCGATGCACGTGAGCCCCGCTCAGGTGGTCCTCAATAGATGTCCAACGCCGTGTTGTGCGCGTTGAACTTGCCCGTCGGCGTCCGCACCCAGTCCCCCTCGACCCGCGCGACCTCCTCGAGCGTCACGGCGTCGTAGACGGCGATGAAGGTGGGCGTGTCCATCCGCCCCCAGGCCGACACCCAGAACTCCGTGCCCGCCCGGTTGAACTCGATGTGCACCATGCGTGCGCCGAGTTCTTGCGCTCCGGGCACCTCCCAGCAGGTCTCCGCCTCGAGCGACACCTTGTCGATCGCGCACAGCGTCGCGGCGCCGACCGGGCTGGGACTCATCACGAAGTCGATGATCACCCAGGGGCTCTCCGGGTGGGTCTTGTTGAAGAGCGTGCCCGTGAATGGCAACTCGACCGACGACACGACCTGCCAGGCGTGCTCTGGATGCGTGTCGGGAGCGGCGCCGACGACGGTCATCTCGGGGCTGCCGAGGTTGCCCGTGGCCCAGACGGGGCCGTACTCAGGGTGCACCCAGTTGGCGCCGCGGCCCGGGTGCGGGATCGTGCCGGCGGGCACGTTCGCGGCGACGGTGCGCGTCTCGGCGTCGATCACCACGAGCGTGTCGAGCGCGTTCGCGGCCACGATGAAGTAGCGGTGGTTCGCCCAGCCGCCGTCGTGGAGGAAGAGCTCGGTGTCGATCATCGTCACGGGCATCGGCTGGCCCGGCTGGTCGAGGGTGCTGTAGTCCACCAGCCACGTCTGCCCGCTCTCCTTGACGTTGACGATCCACTCGGGGAAGAAGTGCGACGCGACGATCGCCGCGACGCGCGCCTCCGGCACGTAGTTGCCGGCCCCGCGCTCGTACCCCGCGGTGGAGACCATCTTGAGCGGCTCGAGCGTCTCGCCGTCATGGATCGTGAAGAGCGGCGGCCAGTAGCAGCCGACGATCGCGTAGGCGTCCTCGAAGCCGGCGAACTTGCTCGACTCGATGCTCCGCGCGTCGTAGCAGGGCTTCACCTCGGCGACGACGGCGGGCGGATCCATCCATAGGTCGATGAGCGACGCACGGCCGTCCCGGCCGATCGACTGGAAGTAGCGGCCGCTCTGCGACGCCCGTAGGATGTGGATCGCGTAGCCGGTGTCGAGCAGCGTCACGAGCTCCTTGCTGTCGCCGTCGACGATGGCCACCTGCCCCATGTCGCGCAGGATGACGCCGAAGAAGTCCTGCCAGTCCATGTCGTGCTGCGGCTCCGTGGGACGGTCTTCGACGTCGACGTACACCTGCCAGCTCTCGCGGATCTGGTCCATGGAGATCTGCGGCGGGTCGGGCGGATCGAGGAGCAGGAAGCGGGCGATGAGGTCGAGCTCCTCGGCGTCGAGGAAGCCCTGGCGGCCGAAATCGGGCATGCCCCCGGGCAGGCCGCCGAACATGATCGCGTGCAGGTAAGGTACACCCCGCACCAGCGTCGCTTCGGGGAGCAGGCCCGGACCGGTGGCGCCGCCGCGGAGGGCGCCGTGGCAACCGGCGCAGCGGTCGAAGTAGATCTGGGTCGCCTCCTCCATCTCCTCGTCGGTCAACGGCGGAGGTGCGTCCTGAGCGATCGCGATACCAGCGACGAGCAACAGCAGCACGAAGCAGAGCGCCGCGACGATGCCACGGCCGCGAGGTGGGTTGAGGATGGACATGCCGGTACCTCCCTCTCGACACGGGTCGATCTTCTCCGAACGAGGTACCGGTAGCACATGAAGAAGCGACGCACGAGAGACGAAGGTCCCTCGTGCGTCGCTTGTCGTGGCTGGTCGAGCGGGTTACCCCTCCAGCACGGTCGGCAGGATGAGCGGATTGCGGCCGGTCGCCTTCCGGATGTAGCGCCTCACCGGGTAGAAGATGTCGTCGCGCATGTCCTGCAGGCGGCGCTTCTCGCGCACGCCGCGGGTCACGGCCTCGAGCGCCAGGCGCTCGATCTCGGCCGCCACGCCGT
>SKWV01000332.1 GCA_007128755.1 Trueperaceae bacterium | reverse complement strand
TGGAGGCTGGTCTACGGTCGCGGCGCGTCCGCCCCGACCGCAGCGCTCCCGGGCGGGAGCGGTGGGGTGGCGAGCCAGAAGGTCGTCGACGCGGCGGCCGCCATGAACGCGAGCACGGTGAAGCCGAGCCGGTAGTCGCCGAGGGCGTCCGCGAGCGTCCCCGCGATGATCGGCCCGAGCAGCTGGCCCACCATGACGATGAGGACCGAGGCGCCCATGATGGAACCGAAGTGCCGTCCGCCGAAGTAGTCGGCCCGCATGGCCCCCATGAGGGGCCCCCGCACGCCCCAGGCGAAGCCGTGCAACGCCACGAACGTCGCGACGGCCGCGAAGCCGGGACCCCAGGCCAGCACGAGCAGCGCCGTCGCGTGCAGGAGCATCGCCGCGAGGGCCACCAGGCGCTTGTCGTAGCGGTCGCCGAAGACGCCGCCGGCGAGCTGCCCGAGGATGGTCACCAGCGTGAGGACCGCCATCACGGTGGCGGCGACCGCGAGGGAGAGGCCACGGTCCTCGTTGAGGTGCGCGATGAGGTGGACCACCACGGCCGACACCACCAGCAGCGCGGAGCCGTGCCCGATGCTCAACATCCAGAAGGCGCGCGTGCGGAGGGCAGCCCGCAGCGTGAACTCGTACCCGCGGTCGCCCTCGCCGGCGAGCGCCGCAGCCGGCGCGGCGGAGTCGGTCGCGGTCGCGTCGGTCGGGGGCGACCCGGTCACGGGCGGCTCGAGCCGGCGCCCGTCGGGCAGTTGCCCGTAGCGCGCCGGGTCCGAGCGCATGAGGAGCGCCGCCGGCATGCCGAGGAGCACCATGAGCCCGCCCGAGGCGGCGAGCGTCTCACGCCACCCGAAGGCCTCGACCGCGCCCGCCACCAGCGGCACGGCGAGGCCGCCGATGCTGAGGCCGACGGCCGTGAGCGCGAGGGCCTTGGCGCGCAGCCGCACGAACCACGGGACGATGGCGACCGTCACCGAGAGGTAGCCGGAGAACACGACGCCCACGCCGATCACGAGCATCGCGGCGTAGAACCCGGCGACCGAGGCGACCGTGCTGAGCAGCACGAGACCACCCCCGAAGAAGACGATGCCGACCGCGATCACGCGCCGCGGGCCGAAGCGGTCGAGCAACCAACCCTGCAGCGGCGCGAGCAGCCCGCCCTCGAGCTGCGCGAGCGCGTAGCCGGTCGACAGGATCGTCTTGGACCAGCCGAACGTCGCCGACAGCGCGACGACGTACACCCCGTACGACGACCCGAAGACCGCGCCGCTCAGCCCCTGCAGCACCGCGCCGGCGGCGGCCACCGACCAGCCGTGGAAGCGTCCGGCCGCTTCGCGGCCTCGGCCGAACCGTGTCACCGTCGCGTCCGGGCGGCCGTGTGTCGGCTACGCTGTGGCACATGGACACCATCCGACACCACGGGAGCGACGTGCCGGTCCTCGGCCTCGGCACCTGGCAGCTGCGCGGCGCGGCCTGCGTCGAGGCGGTCGAGCGCGCGTTGACGTTCGGCTACCGCCACATCGACACGGCCCAGGGGTACCTGAACGAGGCCGAGGTGGGTGAGGGACTGCGGCGCTCCGGAGTGGCGCGCGACGACGTCTTCCTGACGACCAAGGTGCGGCCGCGCGAGTTCCGCCGTCGCGACGTGGAGCGCTCGACCGAGGAGAGCCTCACGGCGCTGGGCGTGACGTCGGTCGATCTCCTGCTGATGCACTGGCCGAACCCCGACGTCCCGCTCGAGGAGACCCTGGGTGCCATGCGCGACCTCCAGGACCGCGGGCTCGTGAAGCACGTGGGCGTGAGCAACTTCCCGCCGTCGCTGGCCGAGCGCGCCTGCGAGCTCACCGAGGTCTTCACCAACCAGGTCGAGTACCACCCGTTCCTCTCCCAGCAGGCGCTGCTGCGCCAGGCCGAGCGGTACGACTACCTGGTGACCGCCTACTCGCCCCTGGCGCAGGGGTTGGTGTCCCGGGACCCGGTGCTGCAGGAGATCGGCGCGGCCCACGACAAGACGCCTGGCCAGATCGCCCTGCGCTGGCTGGTGCAGCAACCGCGCGTGATCGCCATCCCGAAGGCGGCCTCGGCCGCGCACCAGCGCGCGAACATCGCCATCTTCGACTTCGAGTTGAGCGCCGACGAGATCGCGGCGATCCACGGGCTCGATCGCGACGAGCGGCTGACGGACGACATGCACGTCGACTGGGAGCGCTGAGGACGACCGCACGCTCAGCGTCCGCCGCCTCGGCCGCTCATGCCGTTCGAGGGGCCGACCAGCCCTCCCGGATCGCGCTCGACGACACGTCGGCGCGGAACGCGTCCTCCGGCAACGCCTCGAACAGGTCGGCGTGGCGCTGCGGCACGTCCAGGTCGGCGAGCGTGAGGAAGCGTTCGCCCTCGCGACGCCCGGCCACCAGGAAGCGCGAGCCGTAGGCGCGCACCGCGTCCAGGGAAGCGTCGAGTTCGTCCTCGCCGTCGTAGAAGCGCGTCGACAGCACCCGCGCCGCCGTGTCGACGCCGAGCACGAACACCGCGCCCGGTACCAGCTTCGCCTTGTCGGAGAAGAGCGGCGCACGCGTGAAGAGCAGCGGTCCCCGGCCCGGGAACTGCATCGCGCGCCGGTACGCCTCGCGCAGGTCGATCGTCGCCTTCTCGGCGTTCGCGAGCCCCAGCTCGAACGCCACCGGCCTGCCGAGGTGCTGCTGCGCGGCCGCGGCCAGACCGAGATGCCCCTCGTGCAAGGGGTTGAACGCGCCACACACCAAGGCCACGCCGGCCTCGGGCCAGGGCAGGTCGCGGCAGAGCGACCCGTCGGCGTCGAGCGCCACCTGCAGGCGTTCGCCGGCGGCGAACTGCGCCAGGAGCGGGGCGGGCTCGAAGCGCTCCTCGAGGACCTCGTCGTCCAGCAGCGTGGGCGGGACGCGCCGCAACACGCCGGTGGCCGCCGCGATCATCCCCAGCACGAGCTGGCTCACCACCGCCTCCTCTTCGGAGCGGTCGCGTGCGCCCTTCACGAGCGTGACGGAGCGCTCGAAGGTGCCGAGCGTGGTCGCGACCGCCAACGACACCCCGTGCTCCCCCCGCTTGGGCCGATCGGTCGCGATCGTGGCGGTGCAGGCGACGCCCGCGACGCTCACGCCGACCGGGGCCAGCGCCATGGCGCGGCGGCGGGCGTGCGCCGCGAGCCGCCGCGCCACGTCGGGGCTGACGACCTTGTCGGGCCGCACCCCGATCGCCTCCTCGAGCGAACGAGGCGCGTAGCGGTCCGTCGCCTCCAGCATGGTGCGCGAGGATCCGCCGATCGCGT
>SKWV01000019.1 GCA_007128755.1 Trueperaceae bacterium | reverse complement strand
GTGAGCTCGAGCACCGGCTCGCGCACGGAGAGGCTGGTGACGTTCACGATGCGCCCCCACCCCTGGGCGCGCATGGCGGGCACCAGCCCCCGTGCCAGCCGGACGGCCGACATGAGCGTGAGCTCGAACCCACGCGCCCAGGCCTCGTCGCCGAGCGCCGAGGGCAGCCCGGGCAGCGGGCCTCCGGCGTTGCACACCAGCATGTCGGGATCGCCGACGAGCTCGCGCGTCGCCTTCAGGAGCGCCTTGACGCCGCGCGCCGTCGCCACGTCGGCCGGCACGGCGTGCACCTCGGCGCCGGTGTCCCCGAGCCGCCCTGCGGCCTCCTCGAGGGCTTCGGCGTCACGGGAGCTCACCACCACGCGGGCCCCCTCCTTGGCGAGGCCCTCGGCGATGGCGAAGCCGATCCCCCTCGAAGCGCCCGTCACGAGCGCGGTCCGTCCAGCGATCCGTAGGTCCATGGCGCTAGTCTACGCAGCCCGCGCGCTCAACGGTCGCCGAGCCGGACGCGTGCGAGAGCGGCGAGGTCACTCGCGCCGCAGCCGTGCATGGCGACCCGGAGCTCGTACACGTAGCGCTCGAGCACCACCGCGACCGCGTCGGCGCTCTCGAGCGCGGGCGCGAGGAGCGGTCGCGCCACCGCTGCCACGCTCGCGCCGAGGGCGATGGCCTTGGCGACGTCGACGCCCGAGCGCACGCCGCCCGACGCGACGAGCGGCATCTCCGGGAGCGCCGCACGGACCTCGCGCAGCGCCGTCACCGTCGGGATGCCCCACTCGACGAGGTCGTGGTGCCGCACCTCGCCGTAGCGCACGAGGTCCTCCACCTTCGCCCAGCTCGTCCCGCCGGCGCCGGCCACGTCGATGGCTGCCAGCGGGACGCCGCGCAGCGCGCGCGCCACGTCGCCGGAGATGCCGTGGCCGACCTCCTTGAGCATCACCGGGACGCCGGCCTCCGCCACGACCACGCGCAGCCGCTCGATCACGCCGCGGAAGCCGCCATCGCCACCCTCCTGCAGGGCCTCCTGCAGCGGGTTCGTGTGCAGCGCCAGGGCGTCCGCCCCCACGGCGGTGACGGCCTCGCGCATCTCGGCCACCCCGTAGCCGAGCAGGAGCTGGGCCACGCCCAGGTTGCCGATCAAGAGGATGTCGGGGGCGACGTCGCGGACGTCGAAGGACGTGCGCGACGCAGGCCGCTCGATCATCACGCGCTGCGAGCCGAGCATCATCCCGACGCCCACGCGCGCCGCCGCCTCGGCGAGATGCCGGTTGATCGTCCGCGCGAGCTCGGCGCCGCCGGTCATCGCCCCGATCAGGAGCGGGGCGCGCAGACGCCGGCCCAGGAAGGTGACGCCCGTGTCGATGTGCTCCAGGTCGGTCTCGGGGAGGGCGCGATAGGGCAGGTCGAGGCGACCGAAGCCGGTCTCCCGGGTCGTGTACTCCACCTCGCCGGAGAGGCACACCTCGATGTGGCGCACCTTGCGCCGGGGCAGCGACGGGTTGGTCACGGCCTACTGTACGCGGCACGGCCGGTCCGGCAGCCGCATCGAGGCCGGCTCCGTGGACGATGCGCTCGGACCGACGCGGCCGAAGTGGAAGAACCGTACCGGTCGGTCACGCTCCCCTCGCCTACAATCGGACGGATGCGTTCCGTCCCGCCCTTCCGCACCGCCCGCCGACTCCTCTTCATCGCTCTGCTCGCGGCGGTCCTCAGCGCGTGTGGGCTCGACGTCAGGCGCCAGATCACCGTTCTGCCCGGTCACCTGACCCTGACCGAGGTCACGTCGTCACGCCCGGTGACGATCACCTACGCCGGCCCGCCCGGCTCCACGCTCAGCGTGAGGGCGACCGTGAGCGACGCTCGCCTGTTCGTCTCCCCTGCGAGCGTCGTGATCGGCGCGAACGGGAGCGCGACCGTGACGGTCGGCGCGCAACCGACCTCGCCGGGCTCACGGTTCTCGGGGACCATCCGGTTCAGCGGCGCGCGCGTGGACGACGTGATCATCACCGTTGCGTTCGAGCCCGGGTGCTTCATCGATCCCGACGGCCCGGTGCCCGCCGCGCTCGCCCGCACGGCCGCTCCCCCTTCCGGGATCACGCACGTCCCCGACGAGCTGCTCGTCAGCTACCGGGAGTTCCCCGCCGGCCGAGCCGCGTACGGCGCCACGGCCACCGCCGCGCGAAGGGCGGTCGCCGAGGGCGTCGCGCAGGCGGCCGGCGTCGAGATCCGCCGCCAGGGCAGCGGCGGAGAACACGACCTGATCGCGGTGCCGGCGCACGACCTGCACGCCGCCGCGGCGCGGCTGCGGGCCGACCCCCGGGTCGAGCACGTCAGCCGCAACTACCTCGCCCATCGCCTCACGCCGCCCCCCGACCAGCACTACCAGGCCCAGTGGTACCTCCGCGACTTCGGCCTCGAAGCCGCCTGGGAGGTCGAGGACGCCGGCGGACCCGGCAGCGAGGTCGTCATCGCCATCATCGACGACGGCCTCAACGTCGCCCACGTCGACTTCGCCAACAAGCTGCTGCCCGGCCGCGACGTCTACTGCGGCGACGGCGACGTCCGCGCCCTCAGCGACCACGGCACCCACGTCGCCAGCATCGCCGCCGCCGGCAGCCGCAGCGACGGCCTCGTCGTCGGCGTCGCCAAGGGCGAGCGCGCCCGCATCCTCCCCGTCAAGGTCTTCCCCGACGACACCGCCATGAGCGGCAACCTCGACAGCGTCATCCGCGGCATGCGCTGGGCCGCCCGCCTGAGCACCCAGGACGGCGTCGCGCTCAACCCACACCCCGCCGACGTCATCAACCTCAGCCTCGGCTTCGAGACGGCCCTCTCCTCGAGCGCGGTCGCGCTCCTCCAGAACACCGCCAACGCCATCGCGGCGCGCGGCATCGCCATCGTCGCCGCCGCCGGCAACCAGGGCGTGTCCAGCGGCGTCACCTACCCCGCGCGCCTCGACCATGTCATCGCGGTCGGCTCCGTCGACTGGGAGTTCCGTCGCTCGCCCTTCTCGAACTACGGCTCCCGCCTCGACCTCATGGCCCCCGGCGGCAGCGCCCCGGCCACCGCCTCGACCGACGCCGTCTGCCTCGCCGGCGACGGACGGCATCGCATCGTGGGCGCCGGCGCCGAGGACGCACGCGCCGTCGAGTGCCTCGCAGGCACCTCGATGGCCTCGCCCTTCGTGGCGGGCACCATCGCGCTGCTGATCGCCCACGACCCCGCCAGCTACCGCGGGGCTCCCGGGCCGATCCTCGACCGGCTCATCGACACCGCCCTGCAGCCGGAATCGATCTACGACGCCCTCCAGCACGGCAACGGCATCGTCTGCCCCGACGCCGTCCTGGGGCTCGCGCTCAGGTGCACGGTCGAGCCGCCCTGAGCGGCCCGCTCCACCATCACGGCAGCGCGAGCACCACGCGCACGACCTGCGCGAACGCCAGCGCCAGCGCTGCCGCGGCCACGGCGCCGGCCACGCGGTCGAGTCCCGCTCCGGCCGGCAGCCCCTGTCGCAGGAATCCCCACAACAGCCCGCCGACCACGCCGCCGGCGTGCCCCCAGATGGAGACGTTGGGGATCGCCACGGAGAGCAGCGCGATGAGCACCATCCACTGCAGCAGGCCGCGCACGAGCGAGCGGTCGTTGGGCTGGTCGCTGCGCACGACGTCGGCGAGGAGCGCGCCGGCGACGCCCAAGACCCCACCCGACGCGCCGACGAGGATCACGGTGTCGCCCGCCTGGGCGATGCTGGTGAGGTAGCCGCCCATGGCGGTGCCCACGGCGAACGCCGCCAGGAGGTTGCCGCCGCCCCGCCGTGCCTCGTACAGGCGCCCGATGTCCATCAGCACCCACAGGTTGAAGCCGACGTGGATGATGCCCGCGTGCACGAACGCGTACGACAGATGGCGCCACCAGGCCGCGCCGTCGGGGATGGGCAGGCCGAGCGTGAAGGCGGAGGCCAGGTTGCTCGCCGTGACGCCGAAGCCGCCCACCAGGTACGGCCCCAGGTTCGCGTCGATCAGCATCTGCGCCACGTACAAGAGGGCGAGGATCCCGGCGAGGCTCAGCGTCACGACGCCTCCGACACCCCGCCGGACCGGCGTCGGGAGCGGCTCGCCGTAGGCCAGCAGGCGTTCCTCGTAGCGCTCACGCCTGCCCATGGGAGCGTGCCGGAACGCCTCGCCGTAGAGCCGCGCGGCGGTCGCGCGCTCGCCCGCCACCTCGGCCGCCCGGGCCACGACGCCGAACAGGAGGTCGGGCGGCACGCCCGGCAGTGGGTCCGAGAGGGCATCCCGGACGGCGCGGAGGTTGCCCCGCTCCGCGTCGACGCGCGCCTCGGCCAGCACGAGGCTGCGGTACCCGATCGGGCCCTTGTGCTCCCGGTCCCAGCGCACCCGCATCGCCTGGATCTCGGCGTCGGCCTCGGCCAGCCGCCCGAGGCCGACGAGCGCCTCGACCCGCGCGAGCGAGCCTAGGAACGCGCCGTCGCCCTCGTGGGGCAGCTCGACCTCGAGCACCCCCTCCCAATCGCGCTTCGCCGCGAGCGCCTGCGCCCGCATGACCTCGCCCTCGCGCTCCGGGAGCCGCGCCAGGGCGTCGTCGGCATCACCACGCTGCAGCGCCACCTGGACGGTCAGCCGGCGCACGGCGTCACGACCGGCCGACGTCCAGTAGAGCGCGGTGGTGATGAGGTCGGCCAAGCCGTACGCGCCCGAGCGGGCCGCGGCCGTGACCGCCAGCGGCGCCGCCACGAACAGCGGAGCGATCACCACGACGAGGAGCCGGACCGACGGATCGATCGCCGTGCCGCCCAGGTCGAGGAAGACGACGAGGCCGGCCGCGATGGTGGCGGCCGTGGTCTTGAGCGGCAGTTCGCTCCACGGCGGGGCGATGCGCCGCGTCCACCCGATCGCGTACACCCCGAGGACGGTCATGCCGATCAGGAGGAGGATGTCTTGCGTCACGGCGCCCAGCCTATCGCGTGCGTCGTCGGCTGCCGGTCATCGGCGCCATCGTCGCGAGAGCGGACACCGCACACGGGCTCCGCGCCGGGGGTAGATATGATGGTCCATCGCCCTGCCGATCTCCGCTCCTCCGCGAGGCGCGGCCGCCGGTCCGCCACTTGGAGTCCCCCATGAACGCCGTGTTGTTGCCGATCCTGTTCGTCGTGTTGGGGTACCTCGTCGGCACCATCCCGACCGGCTACCTCATCTCCCGCTGGCGCGGCGTCGACATCCGCCGGGTCGGCAGCGGCAACATCGGCGCCACCAACGTGCTGCGCAGCGTCGGCCCGCTGGCAGGCCTGTTCGTGCTGGTCGTGGATCCGCTCAAGGGCGTCCTCGCCGTCGCGCTTCCGTCGTACTTCGGCATGGACCCCTGGATCGTGGCGGCGACCGCGTTCGCCACCGTGTTGGGCAACACCTTCAACGTCATGCTCAGGTTCCGCGGCGGCAAGGGCGTCGCCACGACCTTCGGCGTCTTCCTGGTGATCGATCCCGTCGTCGCGCTGCTCGCGGTCGTGCTGTTCGCCATCACCCTCTGGATCGCGCGCTACGTGTCGCTCGCGTCGATCCTCGCCGTGTGCTCGGGCCCGCTGATGCTGCTCGCGCGCGGCGAGGCGCCGCCCTCCAACATGCTGCTGGCGTTCGCCCTCGCCTCCCTCATCCTCTGGAGCCACCGCGAGAACATCGAGCGGCTGCGCACCGGCATCGAGCGACGCTTGGGCGAGCGCGGACCGAAGCCGGCAGGCCCGCCGCCACCGGCCGAGGCGGTCGCCGAGGGTGACGCGGGCGAGGGTGACGCCGCTGCGACGGAGCGTGGACCCGAACCGCACGACGCGCCGCGCGGACGGTAGGCGACGGCGCCGCGCACGTCGCGCAGGCGGCTCAGTCACCCACCGGGCGCGGCGCCGCGAGCACGCGGGCCGCATCGCGCCGCTTGGCGTGGCGCACGACGACCAACGACACCACCACCACCGCGCCGCCGACCACCGTGAGGACCGTCGGCACCTCGCCGAGCCACCACCACGACAGCAGCAGCGCCACGATCGGGATCAGGTACAGGTACGTCGTCACCAGGGTCGCGGGGGCACGCGACAGCGCGACGGCGAAGAGCGTGTAGGCGATCGCCGACGGGAACACGCCCAGGTGCAGCGCGGCGAGCGCCGATCGCGGCCAGGCGCCCACCACGGCCTCGGCCAGGCCGGGCAGGAAGAGCAGCATCGGCACGGTCCCGCCCCAGGTGACGTACGCCATCAGCTCGATGGGCCGGTAGCGCTCGAGGAGCGGCCGCTGCAGCACGGCGAAGAGGGCGGTCGCGAGCGCCGCGAGCAGGATCAGCCCGGCGTACGGGTCGAGCACGAGGCCGAGCGCCGCGCCGCCGTGCGCGGCCGCGTCGCCGATCACGATGAGGGCCACGCCGCCGAACCCGAGCAGCGAGCCCGCCCAGCCGAGCGCCGTGAGCCGGTCGCGACGCAGCGCCGTCGCCACGATGGCGGTCAGGAGCGGCGCCGTCGCGATGATCAGGCTGGTGGCGCCGGCCGACACGCGCAGCTCGCCCGTGTTGAGCGCGAGGTGGTAGACGAAGATCCCCGTCACGCCGAGCCCGATGAGCGCGGGCCAGTCCCGCCACGCCGGCCATGGCCGGCGGCGCAGGGCGATGAGGAAGACGACGAACGCCGCCGACGCGACCAGGTGGCGCAGCAGGGTGAGGTGGGGCGCCGACAGGTCCTCGAGGCCGATCTTGATGATCGGGAACGCCGATGCCCACAGCAGCACCAGCACACCGACCGCCGCGACCGTGCCGGCGGTCACGTCACGAGACCGTCCCGCCGGCCGATGGTCACGAGGGCAGCGCGAGCGTGCGCCCGCAGGCGCAGCGCTCGCCGTCGCGCACCATCGTCGTCACGCCTTCGCGATACCAGAGCGCGTCGCAGTCGGGGCAGCGGACCTCGGGACGCACCAGTTCGCGGATCGGCTCCGGGTCGATCCAGCGGCGCTGACCGCACCAATGACAGACCACCTCGGCACCGCCGTCCTCGGTGATCATGCGCTCGCGCTCATCGGGGGTGAAGTACGCCAGCGCCTCGAGGGCCTTCTCGTCGCTGCAGCGGCACCGGAAGGCGAGCGGCAACGCGTCGCGCGTGAGCAGCTCCAGGTCGAGCCCCCAGGTGAGCTCCTCCATCGCCTCGAGCAGCGAGCCCTGATGCAGGACGTCGGTGAGCTGCCCGAAGGCGCGCACGTTCGCCTCGAGCAACGTGACGGCGGCCGGATCGGCGCCCGGCAGGGGCTGCAGCACGATGCCGCCCGCCGACCGCACCGGCGGCGCGCGTCCGGGACCGAACGAGACACCCAGCAGGACGGCCGACGGTACCTGCTCGGACTCCACGAGGAACGCGGCGACGTCCTCGGCGACCTCGCCCGACACGAGCCGCACGGACGAGGCGTACTGGTCGCCGTACGGCGCCTGCGAGCGGATGACCTCGATGTCGCCCGCGCGGCCGACGGCGCGGCCGACGTCGAGCTTGCCGTCAGGCCGGAGGGGCAGCTCGGTGTGGGGGGCCTTGGCGTAGCCCCGGACGTTGCCGTCGAGCCCCGCGTCGGCGATCACGCCGCCGAGCGGACCGCCGCCATCGAGCTTGAGCGTGACGCGATCACGATGGTCCTTGAGCAGGACGTGCGAGAGCAGGATGGCTCCGGTGAGCGTCCGTCCGAGCGCGGCGCCGGCCGTGGGGCTGGCGCCGTGACGATCGAGGGCGTCCTTGACGAGTTGCGTCGTGTCGGCAGCGATCACGCGGACGGTTCCGCCCGCGGCGATGCCCCGTAGGAGATACGACATGGTGTTCCTCTCGCGCGCACGCACGTCGGCGGCGCGCGCCCGCGAGTATACGTGGCGCGCTCAGCTCCGAACGTCGCCCTCCCCGACGCCGACGGGTCGTTCGTCCTCGTCGGCCGCGTCGCCCTCGCCGTCGCCCTCCGCGTCGCCCACGCGCAGCGCGTCGTCGCGGCGGATGGCCGCCGCTCCGAAGCGGTCCACGATCCGCCGCTGCGTGGCGGGCGGCACGAGCTTGGCCACGTCGGCGCCGTACTTCGCGATCTCCTTCACGCGCGTGCTCGACACGAAGGACCAGCGCGTCGCGGTCATCACGAACAGCGTCTCGACGTCGGGGTTCATCTGCCGGTTCAGGTGCGCCATCTGGAGCTCGTACTCGAAGTCGGAGATGACCCGCAACCCCTTGACGATCACGCTCGCGCCGCGCGAGCGCATGTAGTCCACCAGGAGGCCCTCGAAGGCGTCGGCGTCGACGTTGGCCATGCCCCTCGTCGACTCCCGCACCATCGCCAGCCGGTCGTCGATGCCGAAGAGCGCGCTGGACTTGAGCGGGTTGTGGAGGATGGCGACGGTGAGCCGGTCGAACAAGCGGCTGGCGCGGCGGATCACGTCGACGTGGCCGTTGTGGAGCGGATCGAACGAGCCTGGGTAGACGGCGTGGACCATCGGGCCCAGTCTAGCGGCTGGCACCGTCGGCGTCGTCGGGCTGCCCCTCGAAGAGGGTGACGCCTGCGGGCTCCGAGCGCGCCGCGAGCCGGTCGATCAACCGTTCGGCGGCCGTCTCGGGCGTGCTTCGCCCGGCGGCGACCGCGTCCATCTCGTCGTCCGGCAGCGCGCGCACGAGCCGAGCCAGCGCGCCCGAGACGAGCGCGGCGACCTCGTGCCGAGCCCGCCCGCGGCGCTTCGCCGCCAGGCCGTCACCGGCCTCGAGGCGGGCGAGATGCGCGTCGATGGCGACCACCAGCTCGTCCACACCGCGCCCCTCGCTCGCCACCGTCTCGACGATCGGCGGCAAGAAGGCGCCGGGACCGGGAGCGGCGAGATCGAGCATGGCGCGCACGTCGCGGACCAGCCGCGCGGCGCCGTCGTGATCCGCCTTGTTGACGACGAACACGTCGGCGATCTCCATCACGCCGGCCTTGACCGCCTGGACGCCGTCGCCCTGACCGGGCGTGAGCACGACCAGCGTGCAGTCGGCCACGCCCACGATCTCGACCTCGCCCTGCCCGACACCGACGGTCTCGATGATCACGTCGTCGAACCCATGGGCGTCGAGCAGGGCCACCACCTGCAGCGTGGCCGCGGCGAGGCCGCCCAAGTGACCGCGGGCCGCCATCGAGCGGATGAACACGCCGGGGTCGGCGTGCCAGCGCGTCATGCGGACGCGGTCGCCCAGGATCGCACCGCCCGTGAACGGGCTGCTGGGATCGACGGCCACGACGCCGACGCGCCGATCCCGGCGCCGCGAGGCCTCGACGAGCCGATCGACCAACGTGCTCTTCCCCGATCCCGGGGCGCCGGTCACGCCGACCACACGGACGCTCGACGCGAGCGGCCCCTCTCGCCGCACCCGCCGCAGCAGGTCCTTGCCGTGCGGGGCACCCGACTCCACCAGGGTGATGGCGCGCGCCAAGGCGCGCTCGTCGCCGGCGAGCAGACGCTCTTCCAGACTCATCGCGCGAGCGTACCATCGCCGCTCACGACGCTCGGGGCGTCCGTGGCCGCGGCGCCTCAGGCGCCGCGGCCGGCCGAGACGGGCGCGCGCCCGAGGGCGTTCGCCAGCGACAGCACGCAGGCCTCGAGGTGCCACGCGGGGTCGCCGCCGCCCTTCATGCGCTCGTCGGCGGCGACGAACGTCGCGACCAAGGCCCGCAGGGCGCGCTCGTCCAGACGGGCCGCCACCGCCAGCGCCTTGCGGGTGGGGTAGGGGCTCGACTTGAGCGCCTTGGCGGTGCCATCGACGCCGAGGCCACCTGCCTCCTCGAGCGCGACGCAGCCAGCGATGAGATCGAGCTGCCAGCCGAGCGCGGCCATGACGCGCACGGGCGCCTCGCCGGCGTCGAGCAGGCCGCGCGCCACGCGCAATGCGGAGCCGGCGTCACCGGCCACGATGGCGTCGACGAGGTCGAAGGCGGAGCGCGAGGCGGGTCGGTTGGCGATCGCGCGGACGCGCTCGGGATCGAGCCGCGTCCCGAGGGCGCGCAGCTTCGTCATCTCGCTCGCGATGGCGGCGAGGTCCTCGCCGAACAGGTCGACGAGCGTGCCGGCGACGTCGCCGCTCGTCTCGAGGCCCTGGTCCCGCGCCTCGGCCTGCACCCACCGCAGCAACTGGCCGTAGCGCGGCGTCGGCAGGTGCTCGAGCTCGCCGAACCCCCGGTAGCGCTTCTGGCGCGCCGGTGTGGCGGCGCTGTCGAGGACGATGAGGCTCGCGCCCGGTGCCGCCGTCGCCAGCACGTCGATGGCAGCGTTGCGGGGAGCCGTCGCGGCCGCGCCGCCGCCCAGGAACGCCTCGTCGAGGTCGACGGCGACCGTCGACGGTCCGAACAGCCCCCCCTGCGAGAGCGCGTCGCGGATCGCGCCGGCGTCGGCGCCTTCCCCGAGCCGGCGGACGTCGTGGCCTTCGGCGATCGCGCCCGCGACCGCCCCGCGGAACGCCCGGCCGGCCAGGAAGAGATCGCCGCTGTAGATCCGCACCATGGTCGATGCTACCAGCGCGGCCGGGGAGTCGAGGGAGCGTGCGGACGAGTGGGGTCGACGCGCGCGGGCCGCTCGGCCCGCCTTCGTCAGACGCCGGCCGGCACGAGGTGCAGGGCGTCCAGCATCTCGCGCGCGTCGGCGAAGCGCCGTTCGGGGTCGCGCTGCAGGGCACGCTGCACCACCGGCATGAGCCACGCCGCCGCGCTCGGCAGCGGCTCGAGGGGGACGCGGTCGTCGCCGGTGAGGACGCGGAGCACCTGGTTCCCGTACGGCGGCGCGCCCGTCAGCATGTGGTAGAGCACGGCGCCCGTCGCGTAGAGGTCGGAGCGCGAGTCCGTCCGGACGCCCTGGAACTGCTCGGGCGCCATGTAGTTCGGTGTGCCGAGCAGCTGCTGATCGCCGGTGATGGCGGTGAGCGCGAGGTCCTTGGCGAAGCCGAAGTCCGTCAGCAACGCGCGTTCGCCGCGGATGAGCACGTTCGACGGTTTGACGTCGCAGTGGATCACGCCCAGGGCATGGGCATGCTCCAGCGCGCGCAGGATGTCTCGGAGGATCTTGAGCGAGCGGCTCACGGGCAGCGGCCCGCGCTCGAGCGCCTGCGCGAGGTTCATGCCGGGCGCGTAGGCGTAGATGAGGTCGCCGTCCACCGTGGCGAGCAGCGCCACGATGTTCTCGTGGTCGAGCTTGCGCACCACGTCGGCCTCGCGTTCGAGGCGACGCGTCGCCTCCGGCGAGAAGCCGGACAGGCGCTTGACGACCACGAGTCGGTCGTCCCACTTCGCCAACTCCACCCGGACGAGGCCCTGCTGCGACAGCACACGGACGCTTTCCAGCACGTCGTCACGCTAGCACAAGCACGTGCACGCGGTTCTTACTCGGGGAGCGCCGCCCGAGGAGGTGGATAGGGCACGCGCAGGGCCCCCTCGTCGCGGGTGGTGCGGATCACGACGCCGTGCCGGTCGAGGCGGTCCAAGACGCTCGGATCCGGATGGCCGAAGCGGTTCTGGCCCGCCGACACGAGCGCCAGCCGCGGCCGGGCGGCGCGCAGCAAGGGCTCGGACGTGCTGGTGCGCGAGCCGTGATGCGGCGCCAGCAGCACCGGCACGTTCGGGATCGGGAGCTCGGCCTCCACCATCGCCGAGACGTCGCCGGCCAGCAGCGCCCAGGGAGCGTCGTCGACCCGCACCACCACGACCACCGAGTCGTCGTTCGAGACGCCGAGCGGCTCGGCCACCGGGTGCACGACGTCGAGCCGTACCCGCCCCAGGTCGGCCGACTCGCCACGCCGCACCTCGCGCACCCGCACGCCGTGCAGGGCGGCCGCCGTCATCAGGTCGCGGAACACCGGCCGCTCGTCCTCGCGGTGGCCGATCCAGAGCTCGCCGACGGGTAGCGCGCCGACCACGGCGACCAGGCCCTGGATGTGGTCGAGGTCGGCGTGCGTGGCGATCACGACGGCCAAGGCGCGCACCCCCACCGCGCGCAGCGCCGGCACCACCACCCGCGCCCCGACGTCGTAGTCGCCCCAGGGCGTCCCGCCCCCGTCGACCAGCACCGCCTGACCGCCGCCCAGGCGCACGACCACGGCGTCGCCCTGGCCGACGTCGAGCACGATGAGCTCGGGCGTACCGAACGGCGGCGGGGTCGCGACGCTCACGGCCGCGGCGACCAGCACGACGGTCGCACCACGCCACGGGCGCAGCTGGCGCCGGAGCGTCGCGACCACGGCGACCGCGCCGGC
>SKWV01000223.1 GCA_007128755.1 Trueperaceae bacterium | reverse complement strand
CCGATCAGCGCGAGGATGTTCCAGTGCTCCAGCACGTCGCGCAGGAGCACGTCGGGGTGCTCGTTGCGAGGACCACTGCCGATCGCGTCGACGTACTCGTGCTCGCTCACGTGCCGGAGCTCGGGGTGCCGCGCCCGGTAGACGCTCCGTAGCCGGTCGTCGGTGGAGAGGTCGGGCAGCATCCGGCCGGTGAGGGACGACTGCGGTCCTTCGCGAGCGAGGATCTGGACGTCGCTGTACAGGAGGCCACGGTTCACGAGGCGCGGCAAGAGGATCCCCGCCGGCGAGCCCACCTCGTCGGCTTCGCGAGCCGGCGTCGTCACCACGCGAGGCCTGAGGACGAGGTCGGCGAGCTCCTTGATCTGGGTCGAGCGGAGCATGAGCAGCGCCCTGTCGTGCGTGTGCGTGGCTAGGGCGTGCCACTCGCGGAAGCGCGCCTCGACCGCGCTCAGGTCCCAGTCGATGTACTCCAGGTAGCTGGCCAGGCCGGCGGCGACGAGCGTCGCGTGACTCCCCCAGCGCGGCTTCTGCAGCTTGAAGGCCATCGCGAGCCGGACCAGGTCGCGCTCGCGCTGCGCGTGGAACACCAGCCACGCCACGAGGTTCTGCTGGTTCCTCATGAGGCTCGACGGCCGGAGTCCGCCGCTGGGCGACGCGTTGGGGAGAGGGAGAACACCGCCGGCAGCATATCCGGGGTGCGCGGCCGGCCGGATGAGCGCTCGGCCAAGTGAAACCCTTCGCATCTCTCATCAGCGCCGTCCGCGAGCGGCTGCGTGATGCCCGACGTCGGCGTCCCGTGCCCGGCGGCCGTACGATGACACCGTGCACTTCACCGAGTACTACGCCATCATCGAGCGCGACCTCGACGTCCTGAACCCGACGTCGCCCGAGGCACTCGATCGACTCGAGATCGCGTGCGGCGTGCGTGACGGCAGCCGGATCCTGGACGTGGGGAGCGGGAAGGGCGCGTTGCTGCGGCGCTGGGCGAGGGCCCACGCCATCCGCGGGGTCGGGCTCGAGATCAACCCGCACTTCGTGGCCGAGGCGCACGGGCGCATAGCGCTCGATGGCGTGGGTGAACGCGTCCGCATCGTCGAGGGTCCGGCGCTCGCCTTCACGCCCCAGGCCGAGGGGTACGACATCGTCACCTGCCTCGGTGCGCCGTTCGCGATCGGGTCGTTCGACGACGCCGTGGCCTGGATGCGGCCCGCGCTCCATGCGGGCGGCACCCTGGCCATCGGCGACAGGTACCTCGCCGAACCCTTGAACGAGGAGATCGACGTCCCCGACGACGTCGCCTCGCTGCCGACGCTGGCCGAGGTACACGAGCGGCTCGAGCGTCACGGCCTCAGCGTCACGGCGCTCATCGGATCGACCACCGCCGACTGGGACCACTACGTCAGCGCCGGCTGGACCGCCGCCCAAGCGTGGGCGCACGAGCATCCCCGGCACCCCGGGCGCGACGCCCTGCTGGTCGACGTGGCCGCCGATCGCGAGCGGTACCTCCGCTGCGAACGGCGGTACGTCGGCTGGGCGATCTGGGTGGCGCGGCCGTCGCCGGGGGACTGAACGACCATGGCCACACGCTGACGCTCACGTTCGCCTTCGATCTCGCGGGTGAACACCTGCTGCAGGAGCGTCCACCCGCCGCGGTGCCCACGCCGCCGGTCGCGCACCCGGGCGGGGCGTGACGGCGGCGCGCAGACCCCGTCGCGCCCTCTACAACGCCGCCTGGATGAACACCAGCACGAACAGTGCCACCGTCTCCACGATGCCGATCGCCATGAGGTAGTTGCCGAGTCCTTTGCCGGTGTCGCCTAGGGCGTCGGCGGCGGCGGCGCCGACGCGGCCCTGCGCGTACGCGGATGCCGCCATCGCCAAGCCCCCCAACAAGCCGGCCGTCATCATCGCCGGGTAGCCGACGAAGGCACCTGCCGTCATGCGCTCCGTGGCCGTGGTCACGAGGGCGTTCATGAGGATCATGCCGTAGATCGTCTGCGACAGCGGCGCCCCGATGAAGGTCACCAGGATGAAGGGCACGGGCTTGTCGAGGGCGTAGCAGCGCTTCCACACGCCGACGGCCGAGAGCGCGGCGGCACCGGTGCCGAGGGCGGAGCCGAACGCGGCGATACCGAGCACCGCCGCGGCGCCGGCGTTCCCCAGCGAAAGCATCAGCTCGGGGTCCATGACTTCTCTCCTTCGGGCTCCGCGGCGTCGGAGCGTGCGAACGGCCGATAGGCGTGCCCAGTCCACGACAGGCCCAAGTGGCCCGCGAACTCGAGCGTGTTGAGGCGGACGCCGTGCACCAGCACGCCCATGGCGGCCAGCAGCACGTTGAGGGTGTGGCCGAAGAACAGCACCAGCGCGCTGACGACGCCGCCCACGAAGCCACCGAGACCGACCGATGCCGCCAGCGCGTTGAACGACTCCGCGACCGCGAAGGTGGCGGCGCCGACGGCGTAGAGCCGCACGTACGAGACGACGTCGACGAAGTTGCTGACCAGGTTGAGCGGCAGCATGGCGTGGGTGAACCACTCCCTACGCAGTCGATGCCAAGGCGTGATGAACGTGACGATGAGCGCCACGCCCACCCCCAGCAGGACCCAGGCGAAGGCGGGGAATGGGTCGCCCAGCACGAGCTGACGCGTGAGGAAGTACATGGTCCAGGTCGTGGCGATCCATCCGACCTCGACCAAGGCGCGCGTGGAGTTGGCGAAGCGCACGACGTTCCAGGCATGCGCGAGCGTCAGGTGCACCACGCCGATGGTGAAGGCCAGCGCCATCACGTTGCGTTCGTCGGTCAACCAGTCGAGCTGGAGCGCCACGAGCGCGGACGGGAGCGCCTGGACGCCGAAGTAGTTGCCGGAGAGGACGCCCCACACGATCGTGCCCACCGAAAGCACGCGCAAGAGCGTGATCACGCGCTCCGAGGACGCCGGCAGCCGTCTGCGGGCGACCTCGGTGAGGACGAGGAAGAGGAGCCCATAGCCGGCGTCGCCCACGATCATCGCGAAGAAGAGCCCGAAGAACAGCAGGAACGGGATGCTGATGTCGACCAGGCCGTACGCCGGCACCACGCCGAGGAAGGAGAACAGCGGTGTGATCTGGCTCACCCAGCGCGGGTTGCGGATGAGGGTCGGCGCCTCGTCGGGTTGCGCCACGTCGGTGAGCCACAGTCCCCAGCCGCGATCGCGCGCGAGAGTCGTGAGGCGCTCGACCTCCTCGGCCGGGACGTAGCCCCGCAGCACGCTCACGGCGCCGACGGTCTCCGTGGCCGCGCGCGCCTCCTCGAAGCGGAGCTCGTCCTCGGCTCGCCGCAGCCACGCTTCGACGTCGG
>SKWV01000460.1 GCA_007128755.1 Trueperaceae bacterium | reverse complement strand
GCGACGAGCGCGAACACAGCCGCGGCCGTCGCGACGAGCGACGTGACGGTACTCGCTGCCGGCGCCGACCTCGGCGTCGAACTAGCCGCTTCGGCCGAGGCCGTCGAAGCGGGATCGATCATCCGGTACTCGCTGTCCGGAACGAACCTCGGTCCGAGCCGCACGGACGCGACGTTCACGCTCGAGATCCCCGAGGGTGCCACCTTCGGCAACGTGTCGGGGACGCGCGGATGCGACCAGCAGGACGCCCGCACCATCACATGTAACTTCGCCGACCCGCTCTGGCCCGGTAGCGGAGGCGTGCTCGCCCACATCGACGTGACGGCGCCGACGCAGGCCGGCATCGCTATCGCCACCGCGACGATCGCAGGCCCTCTGCCCGACGGGCAGCCGAACAACGACAGCGCGTCCGCCAGCGTGGTGGTGGCACCCACACCCACGACACGGGCAGATGTGATGCTCTCGCTGGTGGCGCCCGAACGGGTCCTTCCCGGCGAACCCTTGTCGTACGGGATAGGCGTCACGAACCTCGGGCCTGCCGAGGCGGAACTCGTCGTCGTGGCGTTCGAGCTCCCTGCCGGAGTCGTCGTCCTCGCATCGTCGCCCGACTGCGCGTCTCCGGATGGCACGTTGACGTGCCAACTCTCCCGGCTCCCCTTCGGCGACGACCACGGCTTCGAGGTGACCATCATCGCGCCCGACACGCTGGGACCGCTCACGACCACCGCGCGGGTCACCACCGCGACCGACGATCCCTTCGCGGAGAACGACGTCGCGAGCGTCCTCACGGAGGTGGTGGCCGAGCTTCCGGGAGCCGAGGAGCTGGTCGTACTGGTCGAGGCCGGCCCCCGCACCCTCGCAGCCGTGACGACCGAGAGCGGAGCGGCCCCCGTGCCGGCGCTGCAGGCGAGCTTCCGGACCGAAGCGACGCCCCTCGATCTGGTCGCGCTGCGTCTGGGGCGCGAGGCGTCCTCAGGCAGCGCCGGCGGCACGCTGCGGATCTACCGCGACGTCGACGCCGACGCTACGGTCGGCCCCGACGACGTGCTGCTGGCGACGCACACGTTCGCCGCGAGCGACGTCGATCTGGTGATCGCGCTCGACACGCCGCTCGGGATCTCGGCCGACGCCGGCAGCGTCGTGCTCGTCACGCTCGAGCCCGCGCCCCGTACCGCGACGAACACGGCCCCGTTCGCCGCCGCCGCCGGGCTGTTGGCGCTCGTCGGGCTGCGCCGATCCCGCCGCCGCCTACTGGTCGCGTCGCTCCTCGTCGCCTTGAGCCTGGCGAGTTGCGCCGGTACCCCGCCGCCACCGATCGACACCACGACCGGCACCTCCACCGTGCGCCTCCAGCTCGTCGACGCGGCGTTCGACGCCGAGGGTGCGCGTCTCGTCGGCGCGCCCGTGCTCGGTCCGACCATCACCGTGCACGAGTAACGTCGGACCTGCGCTCGCGCTGCGGCCCTGGCTCACGCCCCGGCCGCAGCGCGAAGCGCAGCGCCTCGGGCAGCCCGTCGCGCCAAGAGCGCCAGTTGTGCCCGGCGGAGCGCTCCGTGTAGGCGTGCTCGCCGGTGCGTGCCCCCAACACCGCGTGCACCTCGCGGTTCACGCCGCACAGCCAATCCAGCGTGCCGACCTCGCTCCACCAGCGGAGCGCGCCCAGGTCGCGCCGCGCCAGCTCGTCCGGCAGCCACGCGTGCTCCACGTCGTGGAAGCGCGGATCGTCGGGCGAACCGAGGAAGGCGCCCCCCTGCGTGAGCACCGTGCGGACGCCGGCGTCGCCATCGAGCGACGCGAGCGCGACCTGGGCCGCCGCCAAGCCGCCGAGGCTGGCGCCGGCCGCGACGATCTCGCCACCGACGGCGTGCCGTTCGCGCAGGAACGGCAGCAGATCGTCCAGCACGAAGCGCGCGTGCCGGGGCTCGAAGGCGTACTCGCGCTCGCGGTCGATGGGGTCGACGAACACCAGGAGCGCGTCGTCGACCTCACCCGCCGCGCGCAGCGCCTCGTAGACGTCGGGCGTGCGGGCGACGCGGTAGTAGGCCATGCCGTCGTGGAAGAGCACCACCGGCAGTGGGCCCGAGGCCCCGGCGGGCGTGTACACCAGCACCCGGCGATGGCCCTGCCAGGCCTCGGAGGCGACGCGGTGGCGGGCGGTGGTGCCGGGGCGCGCCGGAGGCGGCGGGTCCGACAGCGGGTGGTGGGCGTGTTCGGGCCCGCGGACGGCCGTCACCTCCGGGTACCACGGGTTCTCGGCGCGCGCCTCGCGCTCCGGATCGGCGCGCATGCGGCCATGCTCGTCGAGGAAGGCGTACTCGAAGTAGACGTCGTCGGGAAGCTCCAGGGCGTAGCGGCTCACCCGTGCGGCGTCGACGCCGTGCGGTGTGCGGTGCATGTCGGTGAGGTCGGAGACGACCGCGAGCGCCCACGGCGGCACGGTGACGACGAGGCGCATGGCACGGAGTCTACCCGCATGCACGGCCCGCGGCCCGGTACCATGGGCGACATGCCTGAGCGAAACCCGTACGACGTCACCGAAGCCGACCTCCGGTCCCGCCCCTGCGCGAAGTGGCAGTACTACCCCGACGACGTGCTGCCGCTCTGGGTGGCCGACATGGACTTCCCGGTGGCCGACGAGATCAAGACGGCGATCGCGCGGCTCCTCGAGTCGAACGCGCTCGGCTACGGCCCCAAGACCGGCATGCCCGACCTGCGCGAGAGCCTGATCGACCGCCTCGCCGAGCGCCACGGCTGGTCGGTGACGGTCGACGACGTGCACCCGCTGCCGGGGATCATCCCCGGGCTCTACCTCGGCGCGCTCGTCACGGCCGGGCCGGGCGAGGAGATCGTCATCCAGCCGCCCGTCTACCCACCGTTCGCCTCCACCGTGACGCAGTCGGGCCGCGTCGTGCTCGAGAACCCCATGCTCGACGTCGACGGTCATTACACCTTCGACCTAGAGGGTCTGCGCGCCGCGATCACGCCGGCGACGCGCGCCCTCATCCTCTGCAACCCGCAGAACCCGACCGGCCGCGTGTTCACGCGCGAGGAGCTCGAGGGGCTCGCCGAGGTCGTGCTCGAGCACCGCCTCTGGGTGATCAGCGACGAGTTGCACGCCGACCTCGTCTTCGACGGCTCGCACGTGCCCTTCGCGTCGCTCTCGAGCGCAATCGCCGAGCGCACCATCACGCTCTACGGGCCCACGAAGGCGTTCAATATCGCGGGCCTCAAGATCGGCTTCGCCATCGCCCAGAACCCCGCGCTGCTCGAGCGCCTGAAGAGCACGGCCGGCTACCTGATCCCCGGTCCGACGACGCCGTCGCAGCAGGCGGCGATCG
>SKWV01000505.1 GCA_007128755.1 Trueperaceae bacterium | reverse complement strand
CGCCGGTCGAGGTGCAGCGCATCCCCGTCGGCGCGACGGTCGACACGGTGCCCGACGAGATCGCGCCGACGCTCACCGGCCTGCTCACCATGCTCGCGATGATGCCGCCCGACGAGCGCACGACGCCGGAGACGGCCGAGCGGTACGGTCTGCGGCTCACCGGGATCGATGCGTGGCTGCGGGGGGCGTTCGGGGGCTGAACGGAACACGCCGCCCCTGGGGCAACGCCCGACGGACGGGGGGCGAGGAGCGAACGCTCGCCCCCCTCCTGCGGGCGTCACGGCACGGGAGCGCCCGTCCCCCGCAGGCCTCACGTGGGGAGGAGCAGCAGCGTCGAGTGGGGCCTACGGCGGGGGTGTCCGATGGGGTTCCCCCACCGGACTATCATCGCCACATGGCCCAGCTCATCACCCGGATCCTGCTCGCGGCCCGCACCGACCTGCTCCGCGCCGTGGACGGCCTCGACAACACGCACGGCGCGCTTCGGCTCGGCGGCCTGAACGAGGCCGCCTGGATGATCGCCCACCTCGCCGAGCAGGAGCAGCGCTACTGGCTCAGCGCCTTCCGCGATCCCGCGGTGGCGCCCGAGCTCGACGCCTACCGGCGCGGCCGCCCCGAAGAGGTGATGCCGCTCTCTCGGGCCATCGACACGTGGCTGGCCGTCTCCGCGGCCACCGAGCCACGCCTGCTGGGACTACGAGAGACCGAGCTGGCGCGCGCCGCGCCGGATCCGGGCGCCGGCCCCGGCGAGAGCGTCGGCGTGATGTGCCTGCGCGTGTTCGGGCACTACTACCTGCACATCGGGCAGCTCACCGCCGTGCGGCGCTGGATCGGGCTGCCCGTACCCGCGTTCGTGGGGCGCCTCCCGGCTGCTGATGCCGGCGACGACTGGATCGACCCGCGCCTGAGGGCGCTGCCCGGCTGACGAGGCGAGGAGCGCCATGGTGCACCGTCAGCGCTGCACGATGCCGTTGGGCAGCCACGCCCCGACGACCCAGTTGGGGACGTCGACGACCTCGTGGATGCGCAGGTCGACGGCCACGCTCGCGAGCGCGTACGCCGAGGCCGCGTCGAGACCCGCGACGCGGCCGAGGTGGTCGATCATGCCTAGGGTCGCCTGCCGCGCGGCGACCATGAGGTCGTCGGCGACGCCGGTGGTGACGAAGGCCCCCTCGACGCCCGTCGACGGCGCCGCTCGTGTGGTCTCGAACGCCGGCCGCGCGAGCTTCATGTCGCGCCGCACGCGGAAGCGCAGCGCGACGCGCATGGGCGACTCGATCGCCGTGCCGCACACCTCGCCGTCGCCCTGCGCGGCGTGGGTGTCACCCACAGAGAAGAGTGCGCCCTCGACGCCGACCGGCAGGTAGAGCTTCGTGCCGGCTCGCAGGTGCTTGATGTCGAGGTTCCCGCCCCAGGCTCGCGGCGGCACGATGCTGTGCGGACCCGCCTCCGGCGGGGCGACGCCGATGGTGCCCGGGAAGGGCGCGACGGGGATCTCGATGCCGTCGTCGAAGCGGGCGCGCGGCGCGCCGGGCTCGAGGTCCCAGATCTTCAACCACGGCTCCGGGAACTGGTCGGCGAGCAGGCCGAAGCCCGGGATGATCGCGGTCCAGCCCCAGTCCGACATGGCGAACTCGAGCACCTCGACCTCGAGCACGTCGCCCGGCCGCGCCCCGCGCACGAAGACCGGCCCGGTGACCGGGTTCACGCGGGCGAAGTCGATCGCGACGAGCGCCTCGGCCGACGCGTGCCGGTCGACCTGCCCGCCGGAGGCGTCGATCACCTCGAACTCGATGCTGACGCCCGGCTCGACCTCGAGCGCGGGCGTCAGCGCGTTGTCCCAGGCGTTGTGGTGGTGCGCGCCGTGGATGGTGTGGTCGCATGAGCCGATCGACATGGGGACGTCCTTCCAGGTGGGCTGACAGCCCGTGCGCGGGGGTCGGCGTCATCATCGCATCGCGCGCGGCCACGGGCGACGCCCGTGCCGTCGCCCGCGTCCGCGCGGCGTGCTCACCCCGAACGCGCCGCCGCCAGGGCCTGCTCGAAGTCCTCCTTCAGGTCGTCGACGTGCTCGATGCCGGTCGCGATCCGGATGAGGCCCGGCCCACAGCCGGTCGCGGCGAGCTGCGCCTCGTCGAGCTGCGAGTGCGTGGTGCTGGCGGGGTGCGTGACGCTCGTCTTGGCGTCGCCGAGGTTCACCAAGCGCGACGCCAGCTGCAGCGCGTCCAGGAAGCGCTTGCCCGCGTTCACGCCGCCGTCGAGCTCGAACGTGAGCACACCGCCGGGCCCGCGCGGCCACTCGCGCAGGGCGCGCTCGTGGTCGGGATGGTCGGGCAGGCCAGGGTAGTTCACCGAGGCGACGCCGCTCTGGGCCGCGAACCACTCGGCCAGCGCCCGGGTGTTGGCCACCTGCCGATCGGCGCGGAGCGAGAGTGTCTCCAGGCCCTGCAGGTGGAGCCAGGCGTTCTGGGGTGACAACGCCGCGCCGAGGTCACGCAGCCCCTCGACGCGCGCCCGGATCGCGAACGCGACGTTGCCGAAGGGGCCGCTCGGGCCGAAGGTCTCCCAGAAGTCGAGGCCGCCGTAGGCGGGGCTCGGCTCCGTGAAGAGCCCGTAGCGGCCGTTGCCCCAGTCGAAGGTGCCGGCGTCGACGAGCAGGCCGCCGATGGCGGTGCCGTGGCCGTTGATCCACTTCGTGGCCGAATGCACCACGACGTCGGCGCCGTGCTCGATCGGGCGGTAGAGGTAACCGCCCATGCCGCCGGTGTTGTCGACGATCACCGCCACACCGTGCGCGTGCGCCGCCGCGGCGATGCCGGAGAGGTCCGGCAGCCGCAGCGAGGGGTTGGGGATCGACTCGACGAAGACGGCGCGGGTGTGATCGTCGATGAGCGCCGCGAAGGCCTCGGGCGTGGCGCTCGGGTCGGTGAAGCGCACCTCGATGCCCAGGCGCGGCAGCGTGACGCCGAAGAGGTTGGCCGTCCCGCCGTAGAGGTGGGGGCTCGAGACGATGTTGTCGCCGGAACGCGCCACCGTCGCGATGGCCAGGAACTCGGCCGCGTGGCCCGAGGCCACCGCCAGCGCCATCGCGCCGCCCTCGAGCGCGGCGATGCGCTTCTCCAACACGTCGTTGGTGGGGTTCATGATGCGGCTGTAGATGTTGCCGAACTCCTGCAGGTGGAACAGCCGCGAGGCGTGGTCGGCGTCGTCGAAGGCGTAGGCGGTGGTCTGGTAGATGGGGACCGCGGCACTCTTGGTGGTCGGATCGACCTGTTCGTAACCGGCGTGGATCTGCAGCGTCTCGAAACGGTGGGGCATGGGTCGACTCCAGTCGGGGG
>SKWV01000285.1 GCA_007128755.1 Trueperaceae bacterium | reverse complement strand
TGGCCGGCGGCAGGCCCAGCGGTGGGATCGGCGCGGTCGTCGGTGTGGTGCTCGCGCATTGCTGAGATGCTACTCACACCGAGATGCCGTGTCTATGCCAGCGGTCCCGTGGTGGCCGCACCCCTGTCGACCGCCTTCGGGTGCGCCACTGGAGCGGGCTTCGCTGGCGTGACGGAGGCCTCGATGGCGCTCATGACCGCCAGCACCCGACGCGAAGGTAGCGGTCGCGCGCGGCACGTTGCGCCCCCAGAGGTCGTAGGTCCCGACCGGCGGGTTTGCCCTCGGACGGGCGCAGCTCACGGCGGGAAGCGACCCCGCTGGACGGAGTCGCTTCAGCAGATCGAGGCGTCTGGGACGGTTCGCTACTCGGCCGGTCCGAGCGGAATGGGAAGCGCTGATCTCAAGGCAGCGCAGTTCGCCCACGGGGTGAGCGGAGCGCCAGGAACGACCCAGATGTCGGCGTTCTCGAAGAGGGCTTGGCCCGCTCTGCCCGTGTGAATCCCGTCGTGGTGGGCGTTCAAGGGAACTGTGCGCCCTCCGGCGAGGTCGACGCACTTCCTCCAGCCGACCACGGCGACGTACGGTTCGTCATCGATGAAGATGACATCGAACTGGGGCTTCTGCACGAGCATGTGCGGGTGGTCAGGCGTGCCTCCATGGTCGTGGGCAACCACGATCCCCAGCACCGCGATCACGGCCAGTAGAACGAGAAGTCGTCGCATCTTTGATCCCTTCGGCACATGGTGCCTTGAAATTAGCCTGCTGGGCTCCTTGCAGCCCGTGCGGCCCGAAGCGAAGGTAGCGACCGCCCGGCGTCCGTCGCGTCCACCGAAGGTCGTACGCGCGCGATCCTAGGTCGTAGGCGCGCAGAGGGTGCCGCGACGCCCGGTGCCCGAGAGCTGTCAGACGACGGCGGCCTCCGCTGCTGCCTTCACGTTGGTCACGGTGATGTCCATCGCTCGCTGGGCCAGGCGCCGCATGAACAGCGGCCACATCACGGCAGTCCCCACCTTCATCGCGCCGCGCGGCTCGACGCCGAGACGTTGCGTGACCCGGCAGCCCGTGCGCGTGGGTTCGATGTCGATCTCCAGGAGCGTCTGCAGGGTGCCATCGTCGGCGTGGTGGACCTGCCGACGCTTGGGAGCGAACTCGGTCACCGTCCACTCGTCCTCGCTCTTGAACGGCCCCATGACACCGATCTCCTTGTACGTGTAGCCCACGCCCATCGGACCGTCCGGCACGTGCAGCATCCGCTCCGTCGCGTGGGCGATCTCTGGGTAGCGGTGTGGGTCGCAGTACAGGTCCCACACCACGTCGGGCGGAGCGCCTACTTCCGTGGACGCGGTGACCCAGCGCATGGGACCTACGCGCTGCTCGTCGACGGTTCGATGCGTGACCCCCGGATGAACCTGCTCGGCTCGGTTCTGCTGATGCTGCACGTTGATCGCCTCCACTCCGGAGCCCGCTGGATCCGCACGAGTCCGCGTGGCTCGGGGTGACGGTAGCCACCGGCGACGCGTCGGCGCGTCCACCGAAGGTCGTAGGCCCCGCCGGTGGGCGCAATGCGGTCGGTTCGGTTCAGACCAGGCGGAGTTCGCGTGCGCGGGCGACGGCGTGCGTGCGCGACGTCGCACCGAGCTTCCCCAGCACGCGGGTCAGGTGCGTCTTCACGGTCGCCTCCGCGATGCCCAGCTCCGCGGCGACGTCACGGTTGGTGAGGCCGCGCGCCACGAGCCGGAGGACGTCGACCTCGCGCGCCGTGAGGGTCTCCCCGGAGTCCGGGATGGCCCGGGTCGTGCCCATGGCGCTGGCGGCGTCGACCGCCTGGAACGCGGCGTCGATCAGGTCGGCGTGCAGGCCGACCGCGGCGCAGCGCGTGAGGAGCGGTCGGTGGGCCTCGACGTCGGGCAGGAGGATGCCGGCGCCGTACCGCGCCGCGGCCTCGAGCGTCGCCTCGGCGGCGTCGACCGCGGCGGTGGCCCGTCCTGCCTCGAGGAGCAGCGAGCCGCGCTCGAGCCCTGGAAGCCCGTGGCCGAGCCAGGCCCGCGTCGAGACCTGCACCTCCTCGGCGGCGGCGAGCGCCGCGAGCGGCTCGCGTCCGTCGGGGGCGGAGCCGGTGGCGACGGCGAGCCATGCCTCGGCCACGCCGCGCACGAGGGCGTCGCTCGGTGCGCTCTCTCGGAGGTCGTCGGGTAGGTAGCGCGCCATCACCGTGCGCACGGCACGTGCGTCGCGGCCTGGTGACGCCGCGCGCAGCGCCGGGTACGCGTACCCGGGCCACCAGCGCGCGTAGATCGGTGAGACCGACCTCGCCTCGGCGGCGGCGTCCACCGTGGCCAGAACGGCAGCGCGCTCGCCCCGCACCAGCATCGGCGTCAGCAGCAGCGCCTCGGCGTCCTGATGGGTCCAGGCGAGGCGTCCGACGGCGTCGGAGGCGGCGAGGACCGCGCGCAGTTCGGCCTCGGCACCAGCGACGTCGAGGGCGAGGAGTGCGGCGGCGGCCCGGGTCGTACGGAGCTGGAGCCGCGCCATCTCGTCGTGGGGCGCGATGCGGGCGTCGAGCCGCTGGGCCCGCTCGAGGAGCCAGGCGCCGCCCGGATCGACGAACAGCAGCGGCGACGTGAGGCCCATCGCGAGTGCGTTCGCGGCTGCCGCGTCGCCGCCCTCCAGCGACAGCTCGAGCGCCTCCAGCAGCAGGGCGCTCATCGCCCGCGGGTCGCGGCGGTTCCACTCCCGCCATATGCGGCTCATGAGGAGGATCACGCGTCGCGCCGGGTCGAGCGCACGCCGGTCGAGGTGCTGCAGCACCTCGTCGCACGTCTCGATGTCGCCGAGCGAGAGGAGGGATCCGATGAGCTGGAGGCCGAGATCGGTCGCCTCGTCGTCGCGTCCTTCGGCGACGAGTCGACGCCACGTGGGCTCGACCAGCGCGCGCGCCACGTCGCTGCGGCCCGATAGGTCGGCATGCCAAGCGCGAAGCATGGCCAGCCTCGGTTCGGTGGACACGACCTCGGGCGGCAACCGTTCGAGGGACGGCATCAGGTGGGGCAGGAGGGAGCTGTCGAAACTGCTGAGCATGATCTCGACGATGCGGGCCGCCGCCTCCTCCGACGCACCCGATGCGAGCAGGTGCGGAAGCGCCGCGAGCGTCGGAAGCCCAGCGGCTGCGCGCCGGTGCAGGTCGGCGACCTCGGCGGGGCCGCGCTCGCGTCGGAGCCGGTCACGCAGGAAGTCGGCGAAGAGGTCGTGGTAGCGCCACGCGTCGCCGTCCGGGCGCCTGAAGCGAGCGACGAACAGATCGCGCGCCTCGAGCTCGGCGAGGACGTCGGCGGCGTCGGCGC
>SKWV01000022.1 GCA_007128755.1 Trueperaceae bacterium | reverse complement strand
TCGTCCAGCTGTTCTACGGCTGGGTCGGCTCGTGGCAGCGCGCCGGCTACATCGAGCCGCTGCCGCAGGAGCACTTCTCCCACGAGTGGATCGAGGAGTACTTCATCCCGATGGTCGAGTCGGTCAAGATCGGCGGCGAGTACTACGGCCTGCCGACCGCGGTGCGCGCGCTGGCGCTCTTCTACAACGCCGACATGCTCGCCGGCGCCGGCTACGACGCTCCGCCCACGACCTGGGACGAGTTCGTCGAGATCGCCCAGGCCCTCACCGTCAAGCGCGGCCCGCTGTTCACGCAGATCGGCTACGGGCCCGGCGGGCAGGACCACCACCTGATCCGCACCGTCCTCACCAACCAGCTGGGCACCCCGCCCTACAGCGCCGACAACCGTGAGGTCCTCTACGGCGGCGAGATCGGTGCCGAGGCGCTCCGCACCTGGACCGACTGGCAGCTGGTCGACGAGATCGGCGTGTTCGAGTTCATCCCCGGCTCAGGCGGCTACCGCGACGGCTTCATCAACCAGGAGAACATCGCGATGATCGTCGACGGCTCCTTCGCCATCGGCCAGGTCCGTAACAACGCCGAGTTCGAGTGGGGCGTCACCGAGCTGCCGACGTTCGACAACGGCGTGCAGTCCAACTTCGGCTCCTTCTGGATGAACGCCGTCACCCCGCGCGCGTACGCCGACGCCGACAAGCTCGAGGCGTCCGCCCGCTTCATCGAGTTCGTCACCACCGAGGCGGCCATGGAGCTGTGGCTCGAGGTCGTGGGCGAGCTCCCCGCCGCGCGCTCGCTGGTGAACGACCCCGCGCTGCGCAACGACCCCGTCAACGGGCCCTTCATCGCCGGCCTGGCCTACGCCGAGGCGACGCAGTTCGTCGACGAGGCCGCCCAGCGGCAGGTGATGATCGACGCCTTCAACCGCGTGCTGCTCGAGGGCATGGACCCGGCCGAGTCGATCCGCATCGCCGCCGCCGAAGATCAGGCGCTGCTCGACGCGTTCGCCGCCGACTGAGCGGCCCGAACGCATGACGCTACGGCGAGCGCCCGCCCTTGGGCGCTCGCCAACCCACACCACCAGCCCGGAGGAACGCGTTGATCAGCTCCCCCACACCCGGATCGAGCGAACCACGCCGCTCGCGCCTCTCGCTCGCGCAGCGCGAGGCCGTGTGGGCCTACGTCTTCCTGCTCGTCCCGCTGGCGTTCTTCGCGCTCATCCGCTTCTGGCCCGCCATCCAGTCGTTCCAGCTCTCGCTCAGCACCTGGCACGTCGACCCCGCACGGCGCACGTTCATCGGCACGCAGTACTACCAGGAGCTCCTCGCCAACCCCGTCTTCCACCAGGCGCTCAAGAACACGCTGCTCTACACCGCCATCACCGTCCCCGTGTCGATCGGCCTGGGTCTCTCGATCGCCATCATGCTGCAGGCGGTCCAGCACGGGCGCGGCTGGTACCGCGCCATCTATTTCGCTCCGTACATCACGCCCGCCGTCGCCGTCGCCTGGGTGTGGGGCTGGATGTACAACCAGAACTTCGGTATCTTCAACCGCCTGATCGTCGACTGGTGGGTGTTCGTCGACGGGATCGGGCTGCCGTGGCTCGCGATCGAGCCACAGCGCTTCCTGCGTGACCCCGGCACGGCCCTCTACTCCGTCGCGGCGGTCATCGTCTGGCAACAGCTCGGCTTCCAGGTCGTCATCTTCCTCGCTGGCCTGCAGGGCATCCCGCGCGTCTTCTACGAGGCCGCCCGCATCGACGGCGCCAACCCCTGGCAGCTCTTCCGGCACGTCACGTTCCCGCTGCTCAACCCGGTGCTCGTGTTCGCGGTGGTCATCACGACCATCAACGCCCTGCAGCTGTTCGACCAGATCGTGAACATCAACTTCACCGACCAGGGCGGGCCGCTCAACCGCACGCTCTCCATCGCGCTGTACATGTACCAGGAGGCGTTCGGCCGAGCGCGCCTGGGGTACGCCGCCGCGGTGACGGTCGTGCTCTTCCTCATCATCCTGGTGATCACGCTCGTCCAGCTGCGCCTCACCCAGCGGAAGGTGGAGTACTGATGCTGGCCGGCGACCGGAACCTGCGCAAGGGGCTCGACGAGAGCGTCCGTCCGGTGGCGAGGCCGCGGCGCGTCGGCGGCTGGGTGGTGCTCTCCTACGTGCTGCTCACGCTCGGCGCGGTGCTGATGGTGTTCCCGTTCGTGTGGATGCTGCTGAGCTCGTTCAAGGAGGCGCGCGAGGTGCTGTCGCCGGCGTTCTTCCCGCAGCAGTTCACGCTCGCCAACTACATCGAGGTGCTCACCCGAACGGCCTTCCCGCGCTGGTTCGCCAACAGCATGATCGTGGCGCTCGTCAACACCGCCTCCGTGCTCTTCTTCTGCTCGCTGGTGGGCTACGTGCTCGCCACGCTGCGCTTCCCGGGCAAGAACGTCATCTTCATCCTCATCCTGTCGACGCTGATGGTGCCCACCGAGATGCTCGTGATCCCCTGGTTCGTCATGTCGGCGCAGTTCGGCTGGATCGACACCTACTGGGGCCTGCTCTTCCCCGGCCTGATCCCCGGCTTCGGCGTGTTCCTGATGCGCCAGTTCTTCTCGACGCTGCCGCGCGACCTGTTCGACGCCGGCCGCATCGACGGCGTCTCCGAGTTCGGGCTGTTCCTGCGGCTCGGGCTCCCGCTCGTCGGCCCCGGCCTGGCCGCGCTCGGCATCTTCGCCTTCATCGGCAACTGGAACGCGTTCCTGTGGCCGCTCATCGTCGCCCAGTCGGCCTCCATGCGCACCGTCCCCGTCGGGATAGCGCTCTTCTCGGGCGAGGCCGGATCGGCCTGGCACCTCATCATGGCGACCTCGTCGATGGCCATCATCCCGGTGCTGGTGGTCTTCGTCATCTTCCAGAAGCAGATCATCGAGGGCGTCGTGCTCACGGGCGTCAAGGGCTGAGGTGGGCGCGGCGCGCAGCGACGGCGATGGGCGCATGAGCCGCACCGACGCACCGCGGCTCATCCTCGCGGGCAACGCCAACGTCGACGTGCTCTTGGGTCCCGTCACGCCCTGGCCTCGGCCCGGCACCGAGGTGCTCGCCGAGCGGTTCGAGTGGCGGGTCGGCGGGATGCTGGGCAACGCCGCCCAGGCGCTCGCGAGCCTCGCCGTCCCCACCACGCTCGTCTGGGACGTCGGCGACGACGTCATGGGCGCCTGGCTGCGCTCGGCGCTGGCGCCGGCCGGCGACGCGCCGCGGGTCCTGGCCGGCGCCACGTCGGTGACCGTCGGGCTCGCCCACCCGGGCGGCGAGCGGACCTTCGTCTCGCACTTGGGCCACCTCGCGCGCTCCGACCCCGACG
>SKWV01000461.1 GCA_007128755.1 Trueperaceae bacterium | reverse complement strand
GTGCGCTTCACGCAGCGCTCCCAGACGGAGTACTGACGTGGCCGCCAGCCTCGGGCGCCAGGAGACCGTCGCGGCCAGCGGCCGCCCCGCCCGCCGCGCCGCCCGCATCGCCACCTACGTGTTCATGGGCGCCATGGCGCTCGTGTTCCTCTACCCGGTGGTGCTGATGGTGCTCACCGCCTTCAAGCCCACGCCGGAGATCTTCCGCAACCCCTTCGGCCTGCCGGAGAGCTGGAGCCTCGACACCTTCCGCAGCGTCTGGACGCGCGCGAAGTTCGGGCTCTACCTGCGCAACAGCCTGCTGATCACGGGCGGCTCGGCGCTGCTGCTGCTGGCCACCGCCGCACCCGCCGCGTACGCGCTCGCGCGCTACAGCTTCCGGCTCCGGCCGGTGCTGTTCCTGTTCTTCCTCGCGGGGATCATGATCCCCATCCGGCTCGGCATCCTGCCGCTCTACCTGCTCATGCGCGACCTGGGGCTGCTCGACACGCCCTTCTCGCTCATCCTCACGTACGCGGCGTCGGGCATGCCGATGTCGGTCTTCTTGCTCTCGGTCTTCTTCCGCAACCTGCCGCGCGAGCTCGAGGACGCCGCCCGCATCGACGGCTGCAACGAGGTGCAGATCTTCTGGCGCATCATGCTGCCGCTCGTGCGGCCCGGCCTCGCGGCGGTGGTCATCGTCAACGTCGTCCCGTGGTGGAACGACTTCTTCTTCCCGCTGCTGTTCATCCAGAGCGACACCTGGAAGACGATCCCGCTGGGGATGCAGATCTTCTTCGGGCAGCACCTCGTCAACTGGAGCCTGGTGTTCTCCGGCATGGTGCTCGCCAGCCTGCCGCTCCTGATCATCTACCTGCTGATGTCGCGGCAGTTCATCGCCGGGCTCACCGCGGGGGCGGTCAAGGGGTGAGCTCAGGTGGGCGCGGGAGTGTCACGTTCGGCATCGACGCGCTGCTGGCGACGCCGGAGCGCTACCTCGGCCGGGCGCGGCGCGTGGCGCTCCTCGCGAACCAGGCCTCGCTCACGTCCGACGGCCGCACCACGCTCGAGGCCCTGCGCGCCTGCGAGGGCGTCGAGCTCGTCGCGCTGCTCACGCCCGAGCACGGCTGGAGCGGTTTCGAGGACGACGCCACCCCCGTTCCCGACCGCCGCGACGCGACCTGGGGTCTGGCCCAGCACAGCCTCTACGGTCCCCGCCGCCGGCCCGACCGCGCCGTGCTGGCGTCCGTCGACGCCGTCGTCGTCGACGTGCAGGAGGTGGGGGTGCGGTGCTACACCTACGCCACCAGCCTGGCGCTGCTCCTCGAAGCCGCCGCCGAGTCGGGTACACGGGTGGTGGTGTGCGACCGCCCGAACCTGCTGGGAGGCATGGTCGACGGCCCGCCGCTCGACCCGGCCCACCGCTCCTTCCTCGGCTACCTCGACGTCCCGTTCCAGCACGGCCTGACGCTCGGTGAACTCGCACGCCTGTACGTGGCCACGGCGCCCTCCGGCGGCGTCGACCTGCGTGTGGCGCCGCTCACGGGGTGGTCGCGCGGCGATGCGCCACCGGCGCCGTGGGTACCGCCCTCGCCCGGTCTGCCCACGCTCGACGCGGTTCGGCTCTACCCGGGCCTCGTGCTGCTCGAGGGGTGCAACCTCTCCGAAGGCCGTGGGACGCCGCTACCGTTCGCGCTGCTCGGCGCGCCGTGGCTGGAAGGGTACGCGCTGGCGCGCGAGCTCGGGGCGTTGGGGATCCCCGGGCTCCGGTTCCGACCGCTCTCGTTCCGTCCGGTCACCGACACGTACCGCGGCGAGACCTGTCACGGCGTGCAGCTCCACGTGGTCGACGCGGACGCGCTGCGGCCGCTCGCCGCGATGGTGCGCGTGTTGACGCACCTGCGCGGGCACCACCCGTCGTTCGCGTGGGTCGACGCGGCCTCCCGGCCATGGGCGTCCGAAGACGGCGCGGGGGAGATCTGGCATGAGCCGAGCGCGGGGCCGCTGGTGGACGGCCTCACCGGGGGGGTCGACGTGCGGGCACTGGTCGAAGGGCGCAGCGAGGCGGCCGAGATCCAGGCCGCGTGGGCGGGAGCCGCGCTCGCGCACATCGACGCGGCGCGGCCCTCGCTGCTCTACGCCCCGGAGCCGACGCCGCCTGCGGGTGCGTGACCGGGGTCGGCACCGTGGCCGCCGGCCCGTCGCCTCGACGCGACGCCGCCTTGAGCCGCCCACGAAGAAGGCGCCCCCTGGGCGCCGCTGCGTGCTCTTGGCTTGATTCATCCAACATACCGCGGTATGCGTCATTCGTCAAGGCGTTGCAGCCGAGGCGCTCCGGAGGGGCCGCGAACCGCCTCGCGGGCCCTGGGAACCCCGTCCCGGGAGCCGCGAAGGCGCCGCGCGACGCCGCGAGCCTCGGCGTCACAACGGTGGCGCAATCATGCGACAACGGACCCATCGCTACCATTCGACCTCGGAGCGAGACGCCGGGTCTCGCTCCCCGTGATCGACGCTGAGGTCGGGTCTACCGTCGTGCACGAGCAGATGGCGCCGGAGGGGCACGGGCCAGCGCGGAAGCTGGACACCATGTTCACGGAGATGGGTCAAGTGCATCACATCAAGGAGCGGATCGACCGGTACCAGCGAGAGGCCAGCACGTACCGGGCCGTCGCTGCGGCGCGAGAGGCGTCATCAGGGCCGCGCGTGCGCCGTGAGTCGCTGTTGATCCGAGCGCTCAGGCTCCTGCTCGGGTAGGGGCCGCATCGGCGGGCGCCGGGAGCGCCCACGCAGCGCCGACGTGCGACGCGTCGCTTCACAAATCGGATGATGCTGTCTACGATGTTGCATGGCGGCCCTCGGTCCGATCGAGGTGCGGCTCCTGGGTCGGCCAGCGTTCGGTGCGAACGCCGGCTGGACGGAGCTGCCGCCCGGCAAGTCGACCGCGATCCTCCTCTTCCTGGCGTTCCGCGGCGGTTGGGTCGGGCGGGAGGAGTTGGTCCACCTATTCTGGCCGGAGTCACCCGAGGCGCAGGCGCGCTCCAACCTCCGTCCGTTACTGTCGCGCGTCAAAGACGCGCCGTACGCCCGCGGCCTCGAGCGTGAGCGCTCGCGCATCCGCTGGCCGGTCACGACCGATCTGCGGCGCTTCCGTGAGGCGGTCGCAGTACAACAATGGCGCCGGGCTTGGGCGCACGTGGGTGGCGAGCTGCTCGCTGGGTTCACGATCGCGAACGCCCCGGAGTTCGAGCGCTGGCTGGAGGCCGAGCGCGCCGAGCTGCGCGCCATCGTCCGATCGGTGGGGACGCGGGCGGCGGATGCCTTCGCCGCACGCGGTGACCACGTCGCCCATCTCGAGGTGCTCGCGACCCTCCTGAGGGACGACCCCCTCGACGAGGAGGTGGCGCGGGCCCACCTCGTCGCCCTCGCCCGCGGTGGCGCCAGGAGCGAAGCCGTCGCCGCCTACGAGCGCCTCCGGCGCAGCTTGGACGAGGAGCTCGGCGTCGAGCCGGAGGACGCCACCCGCGAGTTGGCCGCGCGGATCCTGCGGGGTGTGCACGGGGGATACCGTTCGCGCGCCCACGCCGATGCTCCCGTCGGAGCGGGCGAGGGCGGGACCCGGCGACTCCCGGCCCGGGCGGGGCCGCGAGGCGCGAGCGTGGCTCGGCGAGGCCGCGGAGTGAAGCGGGCACGATCGAGGCGCTCATCGAGGCGGCTGCGGCGATGAGCCAGGCGCCACGAAGAAGGCGCCCCTCCGGGCGCCGCTGCGTGCTCTTGGCTTGATTCCTCGAACATACCGCGGTATGCGTCATTCGTCAAGGCGTTGCAGCCGAGTGGTGCGATGTGCGCCGCGAACGGCCTCCGCGGCGGCGCAGACACGCCCTGCTGCGGCGCGAAGGCGCCGAGCACCGTAGACTGCGCGAACGATGCCCGCCACACTCTCGCTGCTCGGCGCCGCGGTGATCGGCGAGCGTGCGCTCGGTCGCGCGCTCCCCGGCGATCGCCGCGGCTGCCTGCTGGCCTACGTCGGTTGCGACGGCGGCTGGGTGGATCGCAACCGCCTGGCGCTGCTCCTCTGGCCCGATGCCGACGAGTCGAGCGCGAAGCGCAACCTGCGCCAACTGCTGCTGCGGGTGAAGCGGCTCGCCCTGGCTCCGACGCTCGAGGTGACCGCCGAGGCGGTCCGGTGGCCGGTGGCGTGCGATGTCGCCGACTTCCGTCGCGCGCTCGCCGCCGGCGAACACGCGCGCGCCGTCGCGCTCTACGGCGGCCCCTTCCTCGACGGGTTCTCGGTGCACGACATCGGCGGGATGGACGCGTGGGTCGAGACGGAGCGTGAGCGGCTCCACGCCGCGTTCCACGGCGCCTGCATGCGCGACGCGAGCCACGCCGGTGCCGAGGGCCGCTTCGAGGACGCCGACGATCGCTTCCGCCGCCTGCTCGAGCTGGAGCCGCTGGCCGAAGACGTGGTGCAGGCCCACGTCCGAGTGCTCGCTCGCGCCGGTCGTCGCGACGCGGCGCTCGCGGCCTACGAGCGCTTCGCCCGCGAGCTCCGAGAACAGCTCGCGCTGGAGCCGCTCGAGTCGACGCAGGAGCTGGCGCGCGCGCTCGCGCGCGGCGCGGCGATCAAGGATGCGCCTCGCCCCGAGGCCACGGCGCCGCTCGCCGCCGGTCGCTTGAGCCCGCCGAGGCTCGTGGCGCGCGACGCGGCGCGACGCTCGGCAGCTGCCGCGACCACGATCGTGGTCGTCGTCGCCGGCGAGCCGGGGATCGGCAAGACGGCGTTCCTGCGCGATCTCCTCCCCGAGGCGGCGCGGACGGCCGCCCAGGAGGGGCTCGAGGGACTCCCGTATCACCCCTTGGCGGCGCTCGTGAGGGCGCAGCCGGCGCTCGCGGCCGGACTGGGACCCTACCTGGAGGACCTCGCGCGGCTGGTGCCCGAGATCGCCCCCGGCCTGATCCCCGGGCCGATCGATCCGGCGACCGGCAAGGGACGGCTCGCCGAGGCGCTGGCGCGGATGATCGAAGCCTCCGGCACTCCGCTGGTGATCGACGACCTGCAGTGGGCGGATGCCGCCACGCTCGAGTCGATCGTGTACCTCGCGACGCGAGGCGTACGCATCTACGGCGCCTATCGCTCGGGCGAGGCGGGAGCGGCGCTGACCACCACCTTGCACACGCTCCGCTCGCGTGCGCTCGTGACCGAGATCGAGCTCGGCGTCCTCGGCGAGGACGACGTGCGCACGTTGGTGGCGGACCTCATGGGCCGAACGTCGGGGCCGCCGGTGTTCGCCCGCTGGTTGTGGCAGCGTTCGGGGGGCAACCCGATGTTCGCGCTCGAGAGCCTCCGCGCGCTCTTCGAGTCGGGCGTGCTGCAGGCCGACGAGCGCGGCTGGCACACCGACGTCGACGACCTCACGCACGACTACGGCGAACTCGACGTCCCGCGGGCGGTCTCGGACGTCATCCGCCGGCGGCTGTCGCGCCTCGGCGACGCCACGGTCCGCGTGCTCGAGGCGGCAGCGGTCGCGCAGACCGGGTTCGAGCCTCGCTTCCTCGCGAGCGTGACGGGGCTGTCGATCACCGCGGCGGCCGAGGGTGTGGCCGAGGCCACGAGCGCTGGCTTCGTCGAACATGGTGCGTTCCGGCACGATCTGCTCCGTCAGACGCTGCACCGGGGGATCGCGAGCGTCAGGCTCCACGTCCTGCACGAGCTCGTGGCGCAGGCCCTCGAGGGGCACGCCGAGCCGGGGATCGTGGCCGAGCACTGGTGGTCGGCCGGCGCCGTACCGCAGGCGCGGCAGGCGTGGCTCGCACAGTCCCGCGGGCTGCGCTCCCGTGGTCTGCACGAGGACGCGGTCACGGCCCTCCGGGCCGCCGTCGGGCGGACGCCACCGGGCGACGATCGGGCTTGGCTGCGGCTGGCGCTCGCCGATGCGTCGCGGGAGTCCGACAGGCCGGACGAGGCCGAGGACCTCATCCGGGCGGTCGAGGAAGAGGAGGGTCACGCGTCGGCGCCCGCGTCCCTGCGGCTCGCCGCGACGCTCGCGCGCGCCGGCCTGTTGCTGCACCGCGGCTGGGCCCACGAGGCGAGCGCGCTCCTGGAGGCCGCCCGAGGGCTCGCGTCCGTGGTCGACGACGCCGATCTGCTCCTCGACGACGTGATGCTCAGGGCTCGCGCGGCGAAAGAGCTGGTGCGGGCCGACGAGGCCGTCGATCTGCTCGAGCCGGTGGTGGCGCGGCTACGACGAGGCCGCCGCGATCTCCGGTTCGCGCAGTTCGTGACGAGCCTGGCCTCGCTGTACGACGACGTGGGCCGGCACGACGACGCGCTACCGCTGCACCTCGAGGCGCTCACGCTCGCGCGGGTGCTCGGCGCGCGCTACCACCAGGTCGAGGCCACCATCAACCTGCTCTTCTGCTACGCCGACCTCGGCCGACACGACGACGCGGTGCCGCTCGCCGAGGAGGCCTTGGCGCTCGGCGCCTACGACAACGTGCCCATCCTCCGGAACAACCTCGCGGCGAACCACTTCGAGGCGGGACGGTACGACGAGGCGCTGCGGCACTACGAGCCGCTCCTCGAGCAGCACGACCAGCCGTACGTGCGGCTCATCGCGCTCGCCCGCAGCGCGCTGATGCACGCGCGCAGCGGGCGCGAGGAGCGCGTCCGGCCGCTCCTCGACGCCGCCCTGGCGTCGCTCGCCGACACCGACTACCCCGTGGCCCAGGGGGCCGTGGCCGTGGCCGTGCTCCGCCACGGCGACGACGCGCAGGTGTCGCGCCTGTGGGCGCTCGTGCCCGATCGCGACGCCGGGCGCCTCCCGTCTCACATGCGAGCCGAGTTCGAGGCGGCGAAGGCGGGGCGGCCGGTGTGACGCTCGTGTGACGCCCGGCGGGCCATCGTGCGGTGTGGAGCAGCAACGCGTGGCGGCCAGTCTCATCGTCCGCGTGGTCGACGGACGAGACGGGCGCTGCATCGTGATCCACGACCTCCGCAGTCGTGAGGTGCGCGAGTTCCGGACGTGGGCGGCCGCGCTCCAGTACGCGCAGCGCGTGGCCGAGGAGCAGGGCCTGCGCTGAGCGCCGCGCGAGCGCGGGTCGATGGGTGACGGAACGAGAAACTTCGTGCAGCGAAGGCGCCTTCGGCCGGGTACGTTCGGAGCAACGCCATCCGGTGCCTGGTCGCCGGGCGAAGGACGTCATCCTTGACCTTGAGCGGCCCGACCGCCGATGGACGCTTGCGCGACGTGATCCTCGAGTTGTCGGCCCGCCTCGCGAGCCTGCTCGAGGACGACATCGACGCCGGCATCGAGGTCGCGCTCGGGGAGGTGGGCGCCTTCACCGACGTCGACCGCGCCTACGTGATGACCTTTCACGACGCCACCTTCAGCAACACGCACGAGTGGGTCGCTACCGGCGTCTCGGCGGAGAAGCTCGCCATCCAAGGCGTCTCGATCGCACGCCTGGGTGCATGGCTGCCGGCGTTCGCACGCGGCGACGCGGTCCGCATCCCCACGCTCACCACGCTCCACGCCTCACCCGACATCATCGCGACGTTCCAGCAGCAGGCGATCCGGTCGATGCTCTGGGTCCCGATGCCGGGACCGCTCCGCCCTCTCGGCTTCGTCGGCTTCGACAGCGTCCGCTCGGAGCGAGCGTGGACGGACGAGGAGGTGACGCTGCTGCGCGCCGTCGCCAACGTGTTCGCGGCCGCACTCGAACGCCGCGACGCCGTTCGGGAGCGCGACGAGGTCGCGCGGCGGCTGACCGCGCTCGCCGCGCTCGTGCCCGGCGTGGTCTACCAGCTGCACATGGACGCCCACGGCACCCTGCGCTTCCCCTACGCGAGTCCCGGCATCCTCAGCGTCTTCGGCGTCGATCCCGAGGACGTCACGGCAGACGCCAGCGTGGCGTTCTCCCGGGTGCATCCCGACGATCTCGCCGAGCTGGAGGCGTCCATCGAACACTCTCGTGCTTCCCTGGGCGAGTGGGTCCAGGAGTTCCGCATGCATCACCCGGTCGCGGGCACGCGCTGGGTCCGGGCGCACGCGGCGCCGGAGCGGATGCCGGACGGCGGGACGCTCTGGCACGGCGTCGTGACCGACACGACCGAGAGCCGCTTGATGGAGGAGGCGCTACGTCGCGACGTCGTCGAGCGTGAACGAGCGCGTGCCGTGCTGGAGCGCGAGGTCGCGTTCCGCAGGGCGCTCGTCGACGTGACGAACGACATGCTGGCCGCCTCGCTCGGCGACGACTTCTACCAGGAGGTGCTCGAGCGCACGATCTCGCTCGTGCCGGACGCACAGGGCGGGAGCATCGTGCTGCGTGACGACGACGGGCTCTACCGCTACGTCGCGGCCGTGGGGTTCGACTTAGGCGGGCTGCTCACGATCCGCCTGAGTGAGGCGGAGCTCGCCCGCGCGATCCCGCCCGCGGTGGAGCGCGTGTACGTGCGCGAGTCGCCCAACGTCGCCCCCGAGCGGCGCGAAGGGCTCGAGCGTGCTGGGCGCCTCGCGGAGATCGAGGTGACGCTGTCGATACCGATCGTCGTCGCGGGCGAGGTGAAGGGCTTCATGAACCTCGACAACTTCGACGACCGCGACGCGTTCGAGATGCCGGCGCGCTCGACGGCGCAGGCGCTCGCGGCGCAGGTGGCCGTCGCCCTGCAGCGGCTCCACCTCGAGCGCGACCTCCGTCTCGAGCGGGCGCGGTACGAACGCCTCGCCAGCCACGACCCGCTCACCAACCTGCCCAACCGGCGGCTCTTCCAGGACCGGCTCGAGCAAGCGATCACCCACGCCCACCGTCGGCGCGAGCGCGTGGCCCTGATCTACCTCGACCTCGACGGGTTCAAGCACGTGAACGACACGCTCGGGCACGACGTCGGCGACGAGCTGCTCGAGGCGGTCGCGGCGCGGCTGGTGATGGCGGTCCGGGCGGCGGACACGGTCGCGCGGCTGGGTGGCGACGAGTTCGCGATCGTGCTCCAGGAGATCGGCAGCGATCGCGACGCCCAGCTCGTGGCCGAGAAGCTGCTCGAGGCGTTCGACGCGCCCTTCGTCCTGCGTGGCCGCAGCCTCGCCGTCGGCGCGAGCATCGGGGTGGCGATCTACCCACGCGACGCTCGGCTGACCGACGCGCTCATGAAGGCGGCCGACCTGGCGATGTACCGCGTGAAGGAGGCCGGCAGGGGCGACTACGCGTTCTTCTCGGCGTGACTGGACGGCTGGTGCGAGGTGGGTCATGATCGCGCCATGCGCCAGGAGGTGACGCCGGTATGACGACGCGTGTGACACGAGTGCAGGAGGCGATGCACGAGGCGGGGGTCGACCTCGCCGTCGTAGGACCCGGCGCCGACATGGCCTACCTCACGGGAGCGAGGCCGCACCCCGACGAGCGGCTGTGCCTCCTGCTGATCGGACGCGAGCGCCTCGCGTTCGTGATGCCGGCGCTGAACGCCGACGAGGTCCGGGCGCAGACCGACGAACGGCTGCACACGCACGCCGACGAGGAGGGCCCCGAGGGCGCCCTGCGGGCCGCGCTGGCCGACGTCGGCGCCGAAGCGGCCGTAGAGCTGGCGGTCGAGGACGCCATGCGGAGCGACTTCACGCTGACCGTCCAGGAGGCGCTGCCGGGGAGCCGGACGCGCCGGTTCGGCGAGCTGCTGGCGCCGATCCGCGCCCGCAAGGAGTTTGATGAGATCGCGCTCCTGCGACGCAACGCGGCCCAGGCCGACGACGCCATCCGCGCCGTGGCCGCCTACGCCCGCGCCGGCGTCACGGAGCGCGAGCTGGCGAACGTCGCGCAGGAGCGCTTCCGATCGCTGGGCGCTCAGCCGAGCTTCGCGATCGTCGGGAGCGGCCCGAACGGTGCGTTCCCGCACCACGCCACCGGCGACCGGCCCCTACAGGAGGGCGACGCCGTCGTGGTCGACGTGGGCGCGACGTGGGAGGGCTACTGCTCCGACATCACGCGCATGGTGGTGGTGGGCGAGCCGTCGGCCCGCTACCTCGAGATCCACGCCGTGGTCGACCGGGCGGTCGCGGCGGCGCTCGCCGCGGTGCGGCCGGGAGCGCGGGCTCGCGACGTCGACCGCGCCGCTCGACAGGTGATCGAGGCGGCCGGCTACGGCCCCCGGTTCGTGCACCGCACGGGCCACGGCATCGGGATGACGGGGCACGAGCCCCCCTACCTGACCGCGACGTCCGACGTCGTGCTCGAGGCCGGCATGACGCACTCGGTGGAGCCCGGCATCTACCTGCCGGGCGAGTTCGGCGTCCGGCTCGAGGAGATCGTGGCCGTCACCGCGAGCGGCTGCGTCGTGCTCTCGGACCTCCCGCGCGATCCGATCGTGGTGCCTGTAAGCCCCTGACGCCGGTCGCGCGGAGGGACGCACCTGGTCGTTTGCACGTGAGCGCAGCCTGGCGTGAGGGTACCGTTGCCGTGGAGCGCCGGTCCGAAGTCGGGCGCGGCGTGCTCCAGGCCGTCGTGACGACGGCCGATCGATCCCGACCGGAGGTCCCATGCAATCGCTCACCAGCGACTACCCCGACGCGCTGCTCGCTCCCCAGGAGCCGCCGTGCCTCTCGCTCTACCAGCCGACGCACCGTCACGCCCCCGACAACGCCCAGGACCCGATCAGGTTCAAGAACCTCGTGCGCTCCCTCGAGGAGTCGCTCGAGGCGCAAGGGCAGCGCGACGCCGCCGAGGCGCTGCTCAAACCGCTCCGCGACTTAGGCGACGACGAGATGTTCTGGCGCTACAGCCGCGACGGCCTCGCCGTGCTCGTGTCGGCCGACGACTTCCGCGTCTACCGGCTGCAGCGGCCCGTGCCCGAGCTCGCCGTCGTGGCCGACACCTACCACACCAAGCCGCTGCTGCGGATCATGCAGTCGGCCGATCGCTTCCAGGTCCTCGCGCTGGATCGCGAGAACGTGCGGTTGTACGAGGGAACGCGCGACGCGCTCGACGAGGTCGATCTCGCGTCCGGCGTCCCGGCGACGCTCACCGACGCCCTGGGTGAGGAACTCACCGATCCGCACCTCACGGTGGCGTCGTACGGCTCCAAGGGCGGCACCGGCGCCGCGCCGAGCGTCCACGGTCACGGCGCGCGCAAGGACGAGCTCGACATCGACACCAAGCGGTACTTCCTGGCCGTCGACAAGGCGATCCTCGAGCACCACTCGCGACCATCGGGCCTGCCCCTGCTCCTCGCTGCGCTGCCCGAGTATCACGGCGTCTTCCGCGAGCTCAGCAACAACCCCTACCTCGTCGACGAGGCGGTCGCCGTCAATCCCAGCGGCATCGACACCGACGACCTGCTGGAGCGCGCCTGGACGGCGCTCGAGCCGACCTACCTGGCGCGGCTGGAGGCGCTGATCGAGCGCTTCGGCACCGCGTCGGCGCAGGACCAGGGTGCGGCCGACGTCAGCGACGTGGCCATCGCGGCGATCGCCGGTCGGGTCGACACGCTGCTGGTCGAGGCGGAGCGGCTGCTCCCCGGCCGCGTCGATCCGGAGACCGGGCAGGTGGCCTTCCTCGACCTCGAGGATCCCGACGTGGGCGACGTGCTCGACGAGATCGGCGAGCACGTGCTGCGGCGCGGCGGCGAGGTGATCGTCGTGCCGGCCGAGCGCATGCCCACCGACACCGGGCTCGCCGCCATCTACCGCTACTGAGGGGCGGGCGGCGGATGACGATGCTGGTGACGGGCGCGACGGGTCATGTCGGTCGCCGCGTGGCGGAGATGCTCGCGGACGGGGGAGCGCGGCTGCGCTTGCTCGCTCGTGACCCGAAGCGGGCACCGCACCTGAACGACGCGGAGGCGGTCGGCGCCGACTACGCCGACCCCGCCGCGCTGCGCGAGGCTTGCGCGGGCGTCAGCGCGGCGTTCGTGGTCTCCGTCTCCGGGCCGCCCGGCGAGAGTCCGGCCCTCCACGCGAACGTCTTCACGGCCGCGGTCTCGGCCGGTGTCGAGCACGTCGTCTACCTGTCGTGCCAGGGCGCCTCCGCGTCCTCGCCCTCTCCGGCGGCGCGCGACCATCACGCGAGCGAGGAGGCGCTCGCGGCGACCGGCATGCGCGTCACGCTGCTGCGCGCCAACCTCTACCTCGATCTGCTACCGGAGATGGTCGGTCTGGACGGCGTCCTGCGGGCCCCGGCGGGGGAAGGCGCCGCCGCGTTCGTCGCCCGCGAAGACGTCGCTCGGGTGGTGGTCGCCGCGATGGTGGCGGAGCCGACGAGCGACCGTGCGCTCGACGTGACCGGTCCGGAGGCGTTGAGCCTGCGCCAGGTGGCCGAGCGCCTCTCGACGTTGACCGGGCTGGACCTGACGTACGAGGACGAGCCGCTCGACAAGGCGCGCGCGTGGCGC
>SKWV01000428.1 GCA_007128755.1 Trueperaceae bacterium | reverse complement strand
GGCTCGAGTGGCTGCTCGTCGGCGTCTCCGTGCTCGCCGCGGCGCTCGGCCTCGGCCTCGGCTACTGGGCGTACCACCTGCAGCGGGGGGCACCGGCCGCCCGCCTCGGCGCGGGCCGCCTCGCGGCGTTCGGGCGCTCCGGCGCCGGCTTCGACACGCTCTACCGCAACGCGGTGATCGGCCCCAGCGAGGGCGTCGCCGTCGGCCTGGCGGTCATCGACCGCGACATCCTCGACCGCGGCATGGCCTCCGGGGTCACCGGAGCCGGCTGGATCGGCCGCGTCACCAACTTGTGGCAGAGCGGGTACGTGCGAGCGTACGCGCTCGCGATGTTCTCCGGCGCCGTCGCGCTCGTGCTCGTCGTCGTGGTGTCCGTCCTGGGAGCGCGCTCATGATCCCGACCCTCGCGATCGTGCTGCCCGTCCTCACGGCGGTCCTGCTCCTCCTCACCCGCGGCGGGGCGACCCGGCTCGTCGCCCTCGCCGGCGCGTTCGCCACCTTCGTGGCCGCCGCGCTCCTGCAGGGCAGCACCGGCATCGCCGTCCCCTGGATCTCCGGCATCGGCGTGTACTTCGCGCTCGACGCCTCCGGCGCCGGCGGGATGCTCGCCTTCGTCGCCAGCCTGGTGATGGTGCCCACCGTCATCTGGGCCGTCGTCAGCGTGCGCGAGCGCCCCGGACAGTTCCTGGCCGCCCTGTTCGCCATGTGGGCGGGCCTGCTCGGGCTGTTCCTGGCGCGCGACCTGGTGCTGTTCTACGTCTTCTGGGAGGTCACGCTGCTGCCGAGCCTGGTCATGCTCGCCGGCTGGGGCGGGCGCCAGCGTCGGCAGGCGATGCTCAAGTACCTGCTCTACGCCGTCGCCGGCTCGTTCGCGATGCTCCTCACGGTCCTGGCGATCCGCCCGCTCTCGGGCGCCACGTCGTACCTCTTCGGCGACCTGCTCGCCGTGACCGCCGACCTCGACTCCGTCCAGCAAGTCTGGCTGTTCGCGGGCTTCGTGCTCGCCTTCGCGGTCAAGCTGCCGATCTTCCCGCTGCATCACTGGCTCATCGACTTCCACGAGCAGAACCACCCCTCGGGCGTGGCGGACGCCGCGGGCACGCTCTACAAGGTGGGCGGGTTCGGGCTCTTCGCCTGGGCGCTCCCGCTCCTGCCCATGGGCGCCGCCGTCATGGCGCCGTTCCTCCTGGCGGTGGCCGCCTTCACCGCCGTCTACGCCGCCGTCATCGCGACGCGGCAGACGAACCTCAGGCGCCTGCTCGCCTACGCCTCGCTCTCGCACATGGGCCTGGTGGCGGTCGGGCTGTTCGGGCTCCACCTCGCCGGGCTCTCGGGCGCCATGTTCCTGCTCGCGGCGCAGATGATCACCACCGGCGGGCTCTTCCTGCTCTCGGGCATGCTCTACGCGCGCCGCCAGACCTTCGACCTGGACGCCTACGGCGGCATCGCGGCCTCCGCGCCGGCGCTCGCCGGCGTGACGCTGCTGGTGCTGTTCGCCAGCATCGGCGTGCCGGGGCTGGCGAACTTCCCCGGCGAGTTCCTGGCGCTCCTCGGCGCCTTCCAGGCGAGCCCGGCGGCGGGCGTGCTGGCGGTGGGCGCCGTGATCGCGGCCGGCGTCTACGGCGTCAACATGTACGGGCGTCTCTTCCAGGGACCCGAACCGACGCCCGTGCGTGACCTCGGGCCCATCGAGATCGCGGTGCTGGCGCCCATCGTCATCGCGACGCTGTGGCTCGGCCTCTTCCCGGCGCATCCGCTCGCCATCTTCTCGGCCGACGCCGAGGTCACGGTGCTCCAGGGGACGCTCGCCCACGAACCCCAGCGGCCCGACGAGACGACGCTGCAAGGAGTGTCGCGATGAACCTGCCCGCCGACTTCATCTCCTTCGCCGTCATCGGGCCGGCCGTCGTCATGCTCATCTTCGCGATGGTGACGCTGCTCTTCTCGGTCTTCGAGGTCGACCGGCGCGCGAACGCGGGCCTGGCGCTCATCGGCGTCGGCACCGCCGCCGTGTTCGCGCTGCACAACCTCATGAAGGGGCAGTACGGCGCGGCCGAGGTCGGCTTCGGCATGCGCTACATGGCCGACACGCCCGCGACGGCCTTCACGCTCGTCATCCTGCTCGGCACGGCGCTGGCGATCCTGGTGAGCGAGGCCGATCTCACGCGCCTGAACTTAGACCGTCCCGAGTACTACCCGCTCATGCTGCTCTCGGCCACCGGCGCCATCGTCCTCGCCTCCGCCGGCGACCTCATCACCCTCCTCCTCGGCCTCGAGATCATGTCGCTGGCCGTCTACGCGCTCGCCGCGTGGCGGCAGGGCTCGAGCTCCAGCGAGGAGGCGGGGATCAAGTACTTCCTCCTGGGCGCCTTCGCCTCGGCGCTGCTGATCTACGGCATCGCCCTCACGTTCGGTGCCAGCGGGCGCTTCGACTACGCCAGCATCGCCGCCGCCTTCACCGCCCCCGGCTTCGACGCCCACGTGCTCGGCCTGCTGGGCGGCATGATGCTGCTCGCCGGCCTCGGCTTCAAGGTCGCCTTCGCGCCGTTCCACCAGTGGGCCCCCGACGTCTACACGGGCGCGCCCACGCCGGTCACCACCTACATGGCGGTCGTGGTCAAGACCGCGGCCTTCGCCGCGCTGCTGCGCATCGCCGCCACCGTCTTCGCCGCCCTCGGCACCGGCGCGCTGGGCGAGCTGCTGCCGCTGGTCCTGGGGATCCTGATCGGCGCGACCCTCATCGTCGGCAACTTCGGCGCGCTGCTGCAGACCGGCGTGAAGCGCATGCTCGCCTACTCCGCGGTCGCGCACGCCGGCTACCTCGGCCTGGCGGTGCTCGCTGCCGACGGCATCGGCACCACGGCCGCGATCTTCTACCTGAGCGCCTACACCTTCATGACCGCGGGCGCCTTCGCCGTGCTCTCGGCCATCACCAACGCCGAGGATCGCGGCGACGAGATCGACCGCTTCGCCGGCCTGGCCGCTCGGCGGCCGTTCCTCGCCGCCTCGCTCGCCGTCTTCCTGCTCAGCCTCGCCGGCATCCCGCCGCTCGCGGGGTTCATCGGCAAGGTGCTGGTGTTCCAGGCCGCCATCGCCTCGGGCTACGTCGCCCTCGCGGTGCTGGGGATCGTCACCAGCGTGGTCGCGGTGGTCTACTACGCGCGCGTGGTCGTCGCCATGTACTTCCGCGAGAGCGAGTACGTGGCCGATCGGCCGCTCGCGGGCACGCTCCGCACCGCCATCGCGGTCGCCCTCGTGGGCACCGTCGCGCTCGGCCTGCTCCCAGGGTTCTGGTACGGCCTGCTCGAGCGTGGTCAGGTGCTGCTCGGCGGGTTCTGAGCCGCGGCCGCCGGATC
>SKWV01000008.1 GCA_007128755.1 Trueperaceae bacterium | reverse complement strand
TGGTGGAGCACGGTCTGCAGCCGCGTCGTGGAGAGGTCGACCGCCTCGCGCACCTCGTCGACGTCGAGCGGCTCATCCGAGCGCGTCACCAGGGCCGCCACGCGCTCGTGGACGTCGGCCTCCACCGAAGGCCCGGCCCTGAGGAAGCGCTGCAGCGGGACGTCGTCGGGATCGTAGAGCAGGAGGGCGTCGGCGCGCGCACCGTCGCGGCCGGCGCGGCCGATCTGCTGGGCGTAGTCGTCGAGCGACCCGGGCACGTCGAAGTGGACCACGAAGCGCACGCGCTCCTTGTCGATGCCCATGCCGAACGCCGTGGTGGCCACGACGACGTCGAGCTCGTCGTCCATGAACGCGGTCTGCACCGCCTCACGCTCGGGCGTCGCGCGACCCGCGTGGTACGCCTCCGCCCGGTGCCCCGCGTCGCGGAGCCCCTGGGCCACCTCGTCGGCGTGGGCGCGCGTCGCGACGTAGACGATGCCGGGAGTCCCGAGCTCCGGGAGGTGCTCGAGCAAGCGCGCCAGCTTGCGCTCGGCGCCGGTGACCATCTCGACGCAGAGGCGGAGGTTCGGGCGGTCGAAGCCGTTGACGATCACCGCCGGCTCGCGCATGCCGAGCCGCTCCACCACCTCGTCTCGCACGGGCGCGGCGGCGGTGGCCGTCAAGGCGACGACCGTGGGATGCCCGAGCCGCTCGATGACGGGGCCGATGCCGAGGTAGTCGGGGCGGAAGTCGTGCCCCCACTCCACGACGCAGTGCGCCTCGTCGACCACCACCAGGCTCGGCGCCAGGGCCTCGAGGCGCTCGAGGGTGTCGGCGCTGCCGAGCTGTTCCGGGGCGAGGAAGAGGAACTCGACCTCGCCGCGCTCCGCCCGCGCGAGCAGGTCCTCGCGCTCCGCCGCCGAGAGCGTCGAGTTGAGCGCCGCGGCCTCGCCCACCTCCGCATCGCGCTCGCGCAGCGAGTCGACCTGGTCGCGCTGGAGGGCGAGGAGCGGCGAGACGACGAGCGTCAACCCCTCGATGAGCAGCCCCGCCACCTGGTAGATGGCGGACTTCCCCAGGCCCGTCGGCATGACCGCCAGCACGTCGCGCCCCTCGAGCGCGGCGGCGATCGCCTCCTCCTGCCCGGGGCGGAGCCGATCGAAGCCGAAGGCGTCCCGCGCCGTCGCGCGGATGCGTGCCCCGTCGGCTCTCGATCCCTCGTTCCGCCCCATGAAGCAGCCTCCTATGCCGGCGCGACGGCTCGCGGCGCCGGCCGAGTCACGCTACGGCGGCGATCGGCCCTTCGTCGGTGTGTGCCGTACCTCGATGCATCATCACTCCCGAACGACCGCGGCCGAGTACCCGCTGGTGCTGCGCGCGACCCATGGCGCCGAAGCCGGCGTAGGCGCCATGCACGGCTCTTCGCTCGGTCGCGAGCGTATGGTGTCGGCGTCCCGCCGCTGCTGGCGCGCGGTGACGGAGCGACACACGAGGAGTGGGTGGAGTTGACGGAGTACAACGGCGTGATGATGCAGTACTTCCACTGGTACGCACCGGCGGATGGGTCGCTCTGGCGGCGCCTCGCCGAGGAGGCGGAGGCGCTCGCCGCCGCCGGCGTGACCTCCGTGTGGTTGCCTCCCGCGTACAAGGGGGCGGCCGGTGGGCTCGACACGGGGTACGGCGTGTACGACCTGTTCGACTTGGGCGAGTTCGATCAGAAGGGCTCGGTCCGCACGAAGTACGGGACGCGGGACGAGTACCTCGCTGCGATCCGGACGGCGCAGGCGGCGGGCATCCGCGTGTATGCCGACATCGTGCTCAACCACAAGATGGGCGGCGATCACGAGGAGCAGTTCCTGGCGACGCCGTTCGATCCCGCCGACCGGAACCGGCCGATCGGGGAGCTCCAGACGATCAAGGCGTGGACGCACTTCGCCTTCCCTGGAAGGGCGGGAGCGCACTCCGAGCTGCAGTGGCATTGGTGGCACTTCAACGCGTCCGACGCCAACATGCTCGCCGATGGCGAGGACGCCGTCTACCTCTTCGAGGGGAAGCGGTTCCACGACGAGGTCGACCTCGAGAAGGGCAACTACGACTTCCTGATGGGCTGCAACATCGACGTCGACGACCCCGACGTGCGGCGCGAGCTCTACCACTGGGGCGAGTGGTACCTCGATACCACCGGGGTCGACGGCTTCCGCTTCGATGCCGTCAAGCACGTCGGCGCGGGCTTCTTCACGGAGTGGCTCGACCACCTGCGCGCCTACTCCGGGCGCGAGCTCTTCGCGGTGGGAGAGTACTGGTCGAGCGTCGGCGAGGCGCTCCGGCACTTCCTGGGCGCGACCGACGGCAACATGATGCTCTTCGACACCGTCCTGCACTACTCCTTCGCGACGGCGAGCCGTGAACACGAGAGGTACGACCTGCGGACGCTCTTCGACGGCAGCTTGGTCGCCGAGCACCCGGAGCTCGCCGTCACGATCGTCAGCAACCACGACACGCAGCCGCTCCAGTCACTCGAGTCCGTGGTGGAGGCGTGGTTCGTCCCGCTGGCGTACGCGGCGATCCTGCTGCGTCGCGGCGGCTACCCGTGCGTGTTCTACGCCGACTACTACGGCGCCTCGTACGCCGAGGAGGGGCCGGACGGTACGTCGCACGGGATCGAGATGGCCAGTCACGGCTGGATGATCGACCGGTTCCTCGCGGCGCGCCGCAGCCACGCCTACGGCGAGCAGCGCGAGTACTTCGACGACCCGCACTGCGTCGGTTGGGCACGAACGGGCACGCACGATCACCCCGGCGGCATGGCGGTCGTGCTCGCCAACGCCGGCGACGCGGAGAAGTGGATGCAGGTCGCGCCGAACACGACGTACGTCGACATCACCGAGCACGTCGCCGGGAGCGTCACGACCGACGAGCAGGGCTGGGGCGCGTTCCGTTGCCATGGGCGATCGGTGTCGGTGTGGCTGCCGGAGTCGTGACTCACGTGGTCCCGAAGCGCGCGTCGCGCGCCGCCTCGGTAGTACGCGGCTGCGTCATCTCCGCCTCGGCCGCGGCAGCGGCCGCCACCCTGCCCATGTCGAGGTAGGAGGCGATGCACCGTCGGTAGAGGTCGACGGCTTCGGCCTCGTCTCCGGCGAGTCGCGTGATCCGAGCGAGCAACGCGTAGGTGGGGGCGAGGGCGTGCCGGAAGGCCACGCGCTCGAGGAGCATGACGGACGTGCGCGCCAGCGCGCGTGCGCCCTCCACGTCGCCGATCCGCAGGTGCAGCCCGGCGGCGACGCCGGTGAACATGCCCGATCCCCACGCGTTGCCGATGCGCTCGAAGCGCCGGAGAGCGTCGTCGAGCGCGCTCTGCGCCGTCACCAGATCCGCTCG
>SKWV01000018.1 GCA_007128755.1 Trueperaceae bacterium | reverse complement strand
TGGTGCCGGGAGCGGGACTCGAACCCGCACGCCCTCTCGGGCTGCAGATTTTAAGTCTGCTGCGTCTACCGATTTCGCCATCCCGGCTCGGGGGCGGTCGTCCCACCGAAATGTACCGCGCTGTCGCTCACGCGGTGGAGCGGAGCCTACGGTGGCGTCACGATGACGGTGAGCTCGGCCTTCCGCGTGACCGGGAGCTGGTTGATGCCCTGTGCGACGGCCTCCACCACGATGCCCGCGTACTGCCCCGGCAGCACCGAGGCGGCAACCTCGATGGTCCATGGGCTGTCGCCGAAGGCGATGAGCGGCGTGGGATCGGCGCTGATGCCGGTCGGGGGATCGACGAGGCGTACCGTGACCGTCGAGAGCGTGATGCCGCTGATCGGGTCGATCAGGACCTCGACGTTCTGCGAGCCTCCTGCTGCGATCGTCACCTCGCTCGGCGAGATGGCGAACGCGAACTGCGCGAGCAGCTGCCCCGCCACGAGCTGGCAGCCAGCCAGGAGCCCGACTCCCAATGCGAGCATGCCGGACAGTACGACGTGCCTCACCATTGCGCCTCCCAGAGTCCCGTGTCGCGATGGGCGATGCGTACGAGGATACACGTCGGCACTGGCCCCGGGTCGAGGTCCGCTTCCGCACTGCACGCCGCGGCCGACGAGCGTGTGCCGCATGCGGAGCGGCGCCGTGCGGCTCGGTGTACGGTGCGCTGGCTCGATGAGTCTCCGGTGTGGTCACGACACACCGACCCCGCGCTGATCGTCGTCGACCGCGTCGACCGTCGTCACACGGTGACGCACGACGACGGGCTCACGGCGCCGAGCGAACACAATCCTCGTAGGAGGCCAGTCATGAGAATCGTAATGGCACTCACCCTCGCCGTCGTCGTCGTCGCATGCGCGCCGCGCGCGACCACACCCTTCGACCCGGTCGAAGGCGCCCAAGCGTTCAGTCTGCTGGTCGATGGCGTCCCCGCCGTGCGGGCGGGCGAGGCACACGGCGTCCGCACGGACGACTACAGCATCGACGCCGTCCTCGAGCAAGACCGGATCCTGATCGACGTCACGAACCACACCGACGCCATGCTGCGCCTGCATCCGGACCAGTCGTCCTTCGTGCTCCCGGACGGGTCGACATCGCCGCTGGTGACCGGCGCCACGAGCTGGGACACGCGCGACGCTCCGCAGCCGGCGATCGAGATCCCCGCCGACCTCACCGCGAGCGTCATCCTGATCCCGCGGGACAGCCTCGCCTGGAACGACGGCCTGGTCATCGAGCCGATGTTCGCGTGGCCCGTCACCGACGTCACCACGCTCCGGGCGGTCCTCGCGATGGAGCTGCGTGGCGAGCTGACGGAGGTCACGTTGATCTTCACCGGCCGGCCGCGCTGACGCGCGCTCCGAAAGGGGACGGGCGAGCCCGATGATGCCCCCGGTCAGCGACCGCGGCGGCGCGCGGCTGGAGCTCGCCGACTACCGTCGGCGGGTCGCCGCGCTCTACGCCGAGCTTCGGGAGCGCGGCAGCGACGATGCGGGGGCGTGCGATCGCTTCCGTGACGGGCGCGACCGGCTGTTCGCCTCGCACCCCGCGACGCCGCTCGAGCCGCCGGCGCTCCGTGCGTTCGGCGGGATCCCGTACTACCCCTACGATCCCGCCTTGCGCTTCGTCGTCCCCGTGGACCCCCTCGCGGCAGACGCCGATACCGGCGCCCTCCGGATCGACCTGGGCGTCGACGGCGTGCTCGCGCTCGAGCGCATCGGCCGCGTCCGCCTCGCGTTCGGTGGAGAGCCGGTGTCGCTCACCGTGTTCTGGGTCGCCGGGTACGGCGGCGGCCTCTTCCTTCCTTTCGGCGACGCCACCAACGGCGGCACCACCTACGGGGGCGGACGCTACCTGCTGGACACGATCAAGGGAGCCGACCTCGGCACTGTGAACGGCGACCTGATCCTGGACTTCAACTACGCCTACAATCCGTCATGCGCGTACAGCCCCGATTGGGTGTGCCCACTCGCTCCGCCGGAGAACCGCCTGCGCGTTCCGGTCGACGCGGGAGAACGCGCCCCCGTCGTGGCAGGAAGGTCTTCGTCTTGACGCCACGCTGCGTCGTCCGCTGATACCTTCTGCCCGAACGCCCTGAGGAGGAGTCCCATGCCCACCCCATACGCCCGCCCCACGCAAGTCGCCCCGCCCGCCGCTCGCCACAGCTCGAGGCTCACCTCCGCGGTGACGGCGCTCCTGACCGTCGCCGTGTTCCTCGTGAGCGGCCTCGCACTCGCGCAGGAGGGCGTGCTCCGCGTCGGGATCGAGCCGCCGGCGCAGCTCGATCCGGCGTTCGCCTCGTCCGATGCCGAGATCGCCGTCCTGAACGCCGTGTACGACTACCTGGTCGACATCGACGCGCAGAACGTGATCGTGCCGCGGCTCGCGACCGACTGGACCGTGTCGGACGACGGCCTCACCTACACCTTCACCCTGGCCGCTGGCGCCACGTTCCACGACGGGAGCGCCTTGGCGGCCGAGGACGTCGTCTGGACCTTCGATCGCCTCCGCGACCCCGAGCTCGAGCTGCCGACCAGCGACCTCTACGCCAACATCGCGACGATCGAGGCGTCGGGCGAGCTGGAGGTCACCTTCACCCTCCACGAGAGCAACCCCTTCTTCCTCTACGACCTCAGTGACAACCACGCCGTCGTGCTCCGCGCCGAGACGACCGACCCGGCCACGGGCTTCAACGGCACCGGACCGTTCCGCGTCGACGACTACCGCACCGGCACGCGGATGACGCTGTCGGCGAACGAGAACTACTTCGTCGAGGGCAAACCCGGCGTCGCGACGCTCGAGCTGATCTTCTTCAGGAACCAGGTCGCCGCCGTGGACGCCCTGCGCGGCGGACAGGTTGACTTGGTCATGCGCATGCCGAGCCCGCTGTTCGTCTCGCTCCAGGGTCAGCCGGGGATCGACGCACGCTCCGTCCCGACGAACGCCTTCGACCTGGTGCGGTTGCGCGCCGACCGCGCGCCCGGCAACGACGTCCGCGTGCAGCAGGCGCTCAAGCTCGCCACCGACCGGGAGGCCATCGTCGAGGTCGTCACGCTCGGGCTGGGCGTGCCGGGGAAGGACAGCCCCATCGGCCCGCTCTACGGCGACGCCTTCGACGCCGACCTGGAGCTGCCCGAGCGAGACGTGGAGCGAGCCCGCGAGCTGTTGGCCGAGGCCGGGTATCCCGATGGCCTGAGCCTGGAGCTGCACACGCCCGACACGGGTGACCGGCCCACGCTGGCCGTCGTGCTGGCCGACCAGTGGTCGCGTGCGGGCATCGACGTCGACGTGATCGTGCACCCCGAGAGCGTGTACTACGG
>SKWV01000251.1 GCA_007128755.1 Trueperaceae bacterium | reverse complement strand
GGCGTGCACGCCGGTCAAGCCGAGGGCGAGGGCGGCGGGCGCGCGCCGGAACACGCCGCCTTCCGCGCTCCGCAGGTCGTGCAGCGTCCGCGGCCGACGCCCCGAGGTGACGTCGCGCACCAAGCCCGCGCGGCCGAGCGGGACGGTCGCCGCGGTCGGCGTGCGCAGCGACGCGCAGGAGGCGCCTTGCTCGAACACCGGTCCCGCTACGTCGGCGACAGCGTCGGCGGGCAGCAGCCACGTCTCGACGTAGGGCAGGTCGAGCCCCCGCCCGAGCTCGTGGGCGAGGGCCTGCAGCGCCTCGTCCGGGGTGCTCGCCCGGAGCAGGGCGGTCGCGAGGCGCGCCAGCGTGCGGACGTGGGGCGTCGCGCGCGCGACGCGCGCCTCGGTGACGCCATCGTCGTCGCCCCCACGCTGCAGCGCCTCCACGATGGCGTCACGCGCCGAGAGCGCCACCTCGAGGTCGACGACCTCGCGCGCTCCCGCCGCCGCGGCGCGCAGCACCAGGGCGTCGCTCAAGGCGCGACCGGCGACGACCACGGGCAGCTCGTCGTCGTGCTGAGCGAGCCGAGACAGGACGGCGTCGAGCCACGACGCATCGAGCCGACCGGCCACGATCGCCAGGTCCCAATCGCGCGCCCTCAGGGCGGCCTCGAGCGCCGGCACCGTCTCCGCGCGCAGGGGCCGCACCCGGGAGTCGACCGACCGGAGCGCGGCGAGCACCGCCGACGCGTCGTCACCGACGTCATGGAGGAGCAGGACGCGCGGAGCCTCGAGAGGGCCGGACGCCGCGGCCGTACCGTCACCTGGGCTGGTGCTGCGGGCGTGGGACACGTGAGACCAGTATAGGAGGTGCCATGCGGCGCACGACCGAGCCGCTGCGGCTCGGTCGCCGGGCCTACGGCGCCCGGTCCCGCCGCCGCCATACGCTTGGCCGCATGATCCCCGACGGCGCGTCTCCCGCCACCGCCCGGACGACCGCTCCGGGGCGACGCGGCCTGCCGCTGGCCGTCGCTCTGTGCCTCGGTCTGCTCGCGTCCGCCTTCGCCGCGGACCCGCCCGCGCCCCTGCGCGCGGACCTCCGGCACGACCCGGCCGCGCTGGCGTTCCGCGACGCCTTCGTCGCCGGCGACGTCGCCTGGGACGAGGTGCTCGCGCGAGCCCGCAGCGAGGGCGAGGTGAGCTGGTACCACTGGGGTGGCAGCGAGGACCTCAACACCTGGATCGAACGGATCGTGGTCCCCGAACTCGCCAAGCTGGGCGTGCGCGTGCGCAGCGTGCGGGTGCCCGACACCCGCGACGCCGTCGACGTGATCCTGGCGGACGCCGCGTCGGCGCGCGGCCTCGGACGCGGCAGCGTCGACCTCGTCTGGATCAACGGCGACAACTTCCGGGCGCTCGACGCGGCCGATCTGCTGTTCGGGCCGTTCGCCGACGCCGTCCCCGCGGGCGCGCGCTACAACTTGGACGAGGCCGATCCCGCCGCCGCCATCAACCTGCAGGACCTGGGCACGCCGACCCTCCGGCGCTCCATCCCGTGGTTCTCGGGGCAGTACGTCTGCTACGTCGACACGGCGCGGCTGGGCGTGGCCGACGCGCCGCGGACCTACGCCGAGCTCGAGGCGCTGGCGCGGGCGCGGCCCGGCCGCTTCACGTACGTGCGGCCGCCCGACTACATCGGTACCGCCTTCGTGCAGCAGGCGCTCGTGGAGGGGCACCCCGAGGGCGCGTCGGCGTTCCTGGAGGACGCGTCCTCGCTGCCGGTGGCGGAGGTCGCACAGCGGCTCGAGGGCGCGTTCGCGATGTTCCGGCGGCTCGAGCCGTTCCTGCTCGGCGGCGGCGGCGTCGACGGCGAGCGGGGCTCGCCCGTCTACCCGCCGACCGCCGCGGCCTGGGAGCGTCTGCTCGCCAACGGCGAGGTCGACATGGCGTGCGAGGACAACGTCTTCCACGCCACCCTCGCCGTGGAGAGCGGGCGCCTGCCCGAGAGCGTGCGGACGGTCGTCTTCCCGGCCGGCGCGATGCGGGTCAACAAGAGCTTCCTGGCGATCCCGGCGAACGCGCCCAACCCGGCGGCGGCGCTCGTGCTCGCCGACCATCTGTCGTCGCTCGCGAGCCACCTCTCCAAGCTCGAGCTGATCGGTTTCCCGCTGGCGCTCGATCTCGAGACGCTCTCGCCGGCCGAACGCGCCGCGGTCGACGCCGTGTCGCCCGACCTGCGCGGGCTGAGCTACGACGAGCTGGCCGCCAACGCCGTGCCCGACATGCACGTCTCGTGGGTGCGGATCGTGGACCGGCTGTGGGAGCGCTGGATCGCCCAGGCGAGCGACGCGACCTGGGACGAGGTGGTCGCGAGCGTGCTCGCCCTGCCGTGAGCCGCCGCTGGCGCGTGGCGCTCGGGCTCGCGCCGGCGCTCGCCGCCCTCGCCGCCGTGTTCGGCGGCGCCCTGGTCGGCTCGCTGCTGCAGAGCCTCGGCCACGCGCCCCACTTCGGCGTCGAGGAGTTCCCCACGCTGCGCTTCTACCGCGCGGTCCTCACCGACCCCGCCACGGCCAGTGCGCTCGCCCGCACGCTCTGGACGGCGCTGCCGCCGACGATCGTCGGGGCGGGTCTCGGCCTGGCGTTGGGGCTGGCGCTGGCGCGGCGCCGCGGCCCGTCGGCCGTGCTCGCGCAGCTCCCGCTGCTGGTCCCGTACGTGGTGGCGGTGGCGCTGGCCGTCCTGTGGCTCTCGCCCGGTGGCCTGGTGGCGCGCGCCGGAGCGGGGCTCGGCCTCATCGCGACGCCGCAGGAGTTCCCGCGGCTGCTCGACGGCGCGGGAGCCTGGGGCGTCATGCTCACGCTGCTCTGGAAGCAGGTGCCGTTCACCGCGCTGCTCGTGGCCGCGGTGCGCGCCGGCGCCGATCCCCTCTTGGACGACGTCGCCACCGTCTTCGGCGCGAACCGCCTGCAGGCGTTCCGCTACGTGGTCTGGCCGCACGTGTGGCCGGCCGTGGTGGCCGCGACCGTCATCACCTTGGCCTACAACCTCGGCACGCTCGAGGTGCCGCTGCTGATCGACGGCGGCACGCGCGACACCCTCGCCGTGAGCGCCTGGCGCGCCTACGGCGACGCCGACGTAGGAAGGCGCCCCGAGGCGATGGCCTTGGCCTGGACGATGACGGCGCTCGCGCTCGCCTGCGCCGCGAGCCTCCTCGCGGCCGCGCGACGCTGGTTCCCGGGCGGCCGCGGGTGAGCGCGCCCCTGCGCTGGTCGGCCGCGGCGCTGGCCACGCTGCCGTTCGCGGGGCTGGTGATCGCCTCGCTCGCCTTCGGCTGGACCTGGCCCGACCTCTGGCCGACCACCTGGTGGTGGCAGGCGCG
>SKWV01000021.1 GCA_007128755.1 Trueperaceae bacterium | reverse complement strand
CCGCCGGCGACGCGTCCGGCGCCGAGGCCGGCGGCTCGCGGCCACTCATGCGCCCGCCAGGCGCGCCAGCAGGGGAGGCCCGAGCACCACCACACCCGCGAGCAGCGCCGCACCCGCGGCCACCACCACGGCTCCTGCCGAGGCGTCCTTGGCCGCGCCCACGAGCGGGTGCCGGGTCGGATGGAGCGCGTCGGCGAGCCGCTCCAGCGCCGTGTTCAGGAGCTCGAGGGCGAGCACGAGCGCGCCGAAGGCGAGGACGACGATCGTGCCCTCGCCGAGCCACAGGCTCAGGGTGAAGGCGAGCGCGCCGAGGGTGACCTCGACACGGAACGTGACCTCGTCGCGCCAGGTGGTCGCGAGACCGCGCCAGGCGTTGACGAAGGCGGACCGGAGCACGGTGGTCGTCGTGGCGGTGTCAGACATCGGGCCCCCCTGCCGGAGCGAGCTCGAGCACGCGGGCCTGCGCCCGTCGGAACGGCTGCCATCCGGCCTCGTCGACGTGATCGTGTCCCAGGAGGTGCGTGAGCGCGTGGGCGGCGAGGACGAGCACCTCCTGCCACGGCGCGAGCGCGTGCTCGGCGGCCTGCCGCTCCGCGGTGTCGAGGCTGATGAAGATGTCGCCCAGGGGAGCGACGATCGGCATGCCGACGTCGTCGCCCTCGTGGAGCGGGTAGGCGAGCACGTCGGTGGGCCCGGTCACGTCGCGGTCGGCCTGGTTCATGGCCGCGATCGTGTCGTCGTCGACGAGCACGACCGTCACCTCGCGCTCGGCGCCCACCCCGAGCTCGGCGCCCAGGCGAGCGAGCGTCTCCGCGAGCATCTCAGGCCGCCGGAACCGAGCGGTCTCGTCGAGGACCTCGACCCTCACCTCGCGCTCCTCTCATCTCCTCGGCGGTGGGATAGGTGATGCGGCGGTGGAGGATCGCCGTCATCATCCGCTCGAAGGTGTTGGCGATGACCTCGAGGTCGTGGAGGTTGAGCGGGCTCTGCGAGAGCTGGTCGTCTTGCAGCCGCTCCTCGATGAGGCGGTCGATCAGGGCCCGGATGCTGCCCTGCGACGGATCGGAGAGGGTGCGCGAGGCCGACTCGACGGCGTCGGCCAGCATGAGCACCGCGGTCTCCTTGCTGCGCGGCCGCGGGCCCGGGTAGCGGAAGTTGAGCTCGCTGATGCTGGCGGTGTCCTCGAGGGCGCGCTTGTAGAAGTACACGAGCACACCCGTGCCGTGATGCTCGAGGACGAACGGGTCGAGCTCGCGCGGGAGCTTGTACTCGCGCAGCAGCTCGAGGCCGTCGCGGACGTGGCTCGTGATGATCAGGTAGGACAGGTGCGGGCTGATGCGGTCGTGCGGGTTGTCGCCGCTGAACTGGTTCTCGACGAAGAACTGCGGGCGCCGCATCTTGCCGACGTCGTGGTACATGGCGCCCACGCGCGCCAGCAGCGCGTGGCCGCCGATCGCGCCGACCGCCTGCTCGACCAGGTTGGCGATGACCTGCGAGTGCTGGTACGAGCCGGGCGCCTCGAGCAACAGCCGCTGCAGGAGCGGGTGGGAGGGGTTCGACAGCTCGTTGAGGCGGAAGTCCGTGAGGAACCCGAAGCCCGTCTCGCCGAGCGGCAGCAGGCCGAGCGCCACGACGCCGGCGAGCACGCCTCCGGCGAGGAACACGCCGAAGGCGCTCGCGGTGGCGAGGGGCGAGAGGCCGCCGCCGAGGAGCACCATGAACACCAGCGCCACGCCTCCCGCGGCACCGCCGAGCAGTCCGGCGAGGAAGACCGCCGGCCGTGACCGCACCAGGCGCACCGCGAGGACCGCGACCACGGCGCCGACGAGGGTCGCGAAGAGCGTGACGAGCGGCGTGGCGGGGACGAGCAACGCGGTGACGACGGCGATCCACACCGCCCACAGCAACGCGGTGGTCTCGTCCGCGAGCACCGCCACGAGGAGCGGCACGACGAGCACGAAGATGAAGCTCGGTGACAGCACGAGGGCGGAGCGTTGCACGACGAGCACGGCGAGCGTGACGCCGACGAGGAAGGCGAGCTGCCGGCCCGTGACGGTGGGGAGGAGGTGCTGGTAGGCGTAGTGCGCCGGCAGCGACAGCACGAGGGCCAGCGCCGCTCCGCCCAGGATCACCCAGATGGTGCGGCCGATGGCGTCCGCGCGCGGAGAGTAGAGGCCGGCGCCCTCGAGCGTGCGGAGGCTGTCCTCGATCAGGATCTCGCCCTCGCGCACGATCACCTGACCCGCGTCGAGCGACTGCATCACCAGCGGGACGGCCGCCGCGGCGGCGTTCCGGGCGGCCTCCGTGAGGCGTTCGTTGGGCGTCGCGGTGGCGACCAGGCGCCGCTCGAGCAGGACCCGCACCTCGCGCCGCCGCTCCTCGGGCGCCGCCGCGACGGCGTCGTCGATCACGGTGGGGAGGTCCGCCTCGCGCACGCCTGCCGGGTGGGTATAGCGCGTGATCAGGACGTCGAGGCTCTCGGTCGGCAGTCCCGCGCCGGCGAGCGAACCGATCACGATCTGTTGCAGGGTCGGATCCGCGGTGAAGATGGTGCCGACCTGGGCCCGGGCGGCCTGGCGTTGACGCTCGGTGGCGATGCGGTCGACCACCTGCAGGTCGACGGGCGCCACGTACGTCTGCGGGCTTGGCTCGCCCACCGCGATGGCGGCCTCGCGCCGGTCGGCGTACACGGAGTACAGCAGACCCGTGAGCGTCGCGACCATCACGAGCGCGCCGATCGCTCTCAGCGAGCGGCCTCCGGTGCGTTCAGCCGTGCTGCTCATAGGCCCTGATGATGCGAGCCACCAGGGGGTGGCGCACCACGTCGCCCTCGTTGAAGTACACGAACTGCAGCCCCTCGATGTTCGCCAGGATGCGTTCGGCGATCTTCAGGCCGCTCTCGACGTTGCCCGGCAGGTCGACCTGCGTGCGGTCGCCGGTCACGACGACGCGGCTGTTGAAGCCCATGCGGGTCAGGAACATCTTCATCTGTTCGCCCGTGGTGTTCTGGGCCTCGTCCAGGATGATGAAGGCGTCGTTCAGCGTACGGCCCCGCATGAACGCCAGCGGCGCGACCTCGATCGTCCCCTGCTCCAACAGGAGGTCGACGCGATCGGGCGGGAGCATGTCGTAGAGCGCATCGTAGAGCGGCCGTAGGTAGGGGTCGATCTTCGCCTGGAGGTCGCCCGGGAGGAAGCCGAGCTTCTCGCCGGCTTCGACCGCCGGGCGCGTGAGGATCACGCGCTTGACGCGTCTGGTGGTGAGCGCCTGCACGCCCATCGCCACGGCGAGGTAGGTCTTGCCGGTCCCCGCCGGTCCGATCCCGAACGTGATCGGGTTGTCGTGGATGGCGACGACGTAGATGCGTTG
>SKWV01000444.1 GCA_007128755.1 Trueperaceae bacterium | reverse complement strand
TGGCGCTCGCGACGTTCCTCGAGCACGATCACGACGACGAGGCGCTGGCGCTGCACGGCATGATCGCCGAGGGCCTCGTGCGCTTCCAGTACGGCCCCGCCGACACCTACCCGTTCCTCGCGCACCCATCCTTCGCGCTCGATCCGCAGGAGTGGCACGCCTGGGGGAGCCGCCAGAGCCAGGCGCTCGCGCGCGCGGCGCTGGTCGTCGACGATCCGGCGCTGCTGGCCTCCGCCGAGGCGGAGGGCGGGCACTTCTTCGTCCACCTGCTCGCCTCGCAGGGGCCGATCGCGCTCATGAACCCGGCCGTGCGCGCCTACCCCCAGATCGCCTACGGCATGGAGGCCGTGGCCAGCGGCCTGTTCGCGCTCGCGGACGCCTCCGGCAAGACCGTCTTCGACGAGCTCGGCGGGCTGATGACCTCCTGGCTCCTGGGGAACAACGAGCTGCGCCGGAGCCTCTACGACCCGGAGACCGGCCGCACCTTCGACGGGCTCGAGCGCGGTGTGATCAACCAGAACTCCGGCGCCGAGTCGACCATCACGGCCCTGATGGCCTTGATCCAGGCCGAGTCGCGGCCGGCGGCGGCCGCGATGCTCGACCTGGTGTGGCTCGAGAAGCACGACGAGATCGTGATCGAGCTCGAGTCGGGCACCGACTTCGGCCAGGCGCCCGAGACCGAGGTCGACGCCCGTGCGAGCGGGCAGGTGACCGCGGTGCTGCGCGCCGGCGCGAGCGTGAACGTCGCGGCCGAGATCCCGCGGGACGGCCGCTACCTCGTCTACGCGCTCCACCGCTCCGACCCCTGGGAGGCGAGCGCGACGGTCTTCGTGGGGCGCCAGCGGCTGGCGAGCGTCCTGAGCGGCGGCGCCGAGTCGTCGCACTACCGCATGCGCACGCTCGGCGCCGTCGATCTGGAGGCGGGCACGGCCCAGCTGACGGTGACGCACACGTCGGGCCGCGACATGCGCTTCGACGCCATCGTCCTGCGGCCCGAGGTGATGTGGAAGCGCTATGGGCAGCCCGGCGAGCGCGTGACGCTGCTCAAGAGCTGGTCGCCCGGCGACGTCACGGTCGACCTCGCTCCGCCCACGGTGGAGGAGAGCGCCGCCCTGCAGGTCCGCGTCTACGACGCGACCGCGACCCTCGTGCACGAGGCCGCCCAAGAGGGCGGCGCCGCCGTGCTGCCGCCGTTCGGCTTCGCGCTGGTGCGCTGGGCCAGCGACGAGCCACTCCCGGCGTTCGAGCGCGCCGGCGGGCGCGAGGGGCCACACCTCATGCTGAGCGAGGCGTTCGCGCAGGACGCCTTCGTGGCCCTCGACCTGACGGGCGCCTTCAACAACGACGCCTTCTCGTCGCCGTCGCAGCCGCTGAAGGGGAACTTCGACAGCCGCTCCGGCGTGCTCGGCGCCACCTACCCGGCCGAACGCGCCCCGGCGCCCCTGGAGCGCGTCGAGGTGGGGGGCGTGCCGTTCCTGTTCCCGCCCACGGACGCCGATGCCAACAACGTGGCGCTCCTAGGCCAGCGCCTGGGCGTGCCACCGGGCCGCTACGACGTACTGCACCTGCTCGGCGTCTCCGAACAGGGCAACTACCAGGGCGCGCTCCGGCTCGTGTACGACGACGGCACGGCGGACGAGGTCACCCTGGGCCTCTCCGACTGGTGCCAGGCGCCGCGCTACGACGAGACCATCGCCTTCGAGTTCGCGCAGCGACGCGGCGCCGGCGGCGCCGTCGAACGGATCACCTGCCGCATCCTCTGGCAGCGCGTCCCCGTGCGACCGGACGCCAGCCTCGAGCGCATCGAGCTCCCCGACCGGGAGACGATGCACGTGTTCGCCCTCACCCTGCAGCGCGCGCCATGACCCGGGAGCCCCGATGAAGCTCGTCCGACACCCCGAGAACCCCGTCCTGAGGCCCAACCCCGCCAACGCGTGGGAGGCGCTCAACGTCTTCAACCCCTCGGTGATCGTCCACGACGGCCTCTTCCACATGCACTACCGGGCGCAGGGGACCGACTACGTGTCGCGCGTGGGCTACGCCGTCTCGCGCGACGGGGTGCGCTGGAACCGGCTCCACGACCCGGTGCTGACGCCCGCGTCCGACGTCGACGCGCGCGGCGTCGAGGACCCTCGCATCACGGAGCTCGAGGGCCGGTTCTACATGGCCTACACCGCCTACGGGCGGTTGGCCAAGCATCCCGAGCCCGGCGCCGCGGCCTCGGGGATCACCCCGATGTACGCGGTGAGCGACAACCTCATCACCTGGGAGACGATCGGCCCGGTCGTGGAGGGGGAGGACAACAAGGACCACGCCCTCTTCCCGGCCCGCGTGGGCGGGCGCTACGTCACCTTCCACCGCCGTCCGCCGTCGATCTGGCTGGCGTTCAGCGACGACCTGCGCTCGTGGGGCGACCACGTCGAGATCGTGCGCCCGCGGCCGGGGCTGTGGGACGGCAAGCGCGTCGGGGCGGGCGGCCCGCCCATCCGCACGGACGCCGGCTGGCTGGTGCTCTATCACGGCTACGACGACGCCCACGTCTACTGCATGGGCACCGCGCTGCTGGCGCTCGACGACCCCTCGCGGGTGCTCGCGCGCCCCGAGGCGCCGATCCTCGAGCCGATGGAGACGTGGGAGATCAAGGGCGACGTGCCCAACGTGGTGTTCGGCACCGCCAACCCCGTCGTGGACGGGATCGTCTACCTCTACTACGGCGGGGCGGACCGGGTGGTGGGGCTGGCGACGGCCCCCCTGGCCGACCTGCTGGCGTGGACGATCGAGGCCGGCTGACGCGTCAGGGACGCGATATCGCGCGTGCATCGGCCCGCCGGGCGGCCACGGCGGCGCCCGCCCGGCGGTAGCGCGCCTCGAGCCCGCCGAAGAGGCGGATGCTCGTCTGCATGAGCGGCCCGATGGCGAGCGCGAACGCGATCGTGCCGAGGCCGACGGCGCCGCCGAGCAGCCAGCCGGTGGTGACGACCACGACTTCGACGAGCGTCCGCACGCGCCGAACCGGCATCCCGAGGAGCGTCGCCATACCCAATGAGAAACCATCTCTCGGTCCGGCTCCCAGGCCCGCGGTGATGTAGAGGCCGGTGGCCACGCCGTTGAGCACGAGGCCGAGGCCGAAGAGCGCCGCGCCGTCGAGCGGGCCGCTGGCCGTCGGGAACCATGGCCGAGCCATGAACAGGTCGACCCAGATGCCGACGAGCAGCATGTTGGAGACCGTACCGATGCCGGGCCGCACGCGGGCCGCGACGATCGAGAACGCCAGCAGCGTGAGCCCGGCGAGGATCATGGCTTGTCCGACCGTGAGCGGCGTCCTGAGCGCCAGGCCCTGATGGAAGACGTCCCACGGGCCCAGGCCGACGT
>SKWV01000400.1 GCA_007128755.1 Trueperaceae bacterium | reverse complement strand
TCGAAGTACGTGACCAGCCCGTCCAGCATGTGGGCCGCCGACGCGACGTCGTGGACCGCTGCGGCGGCTTCCCACGCCGCGCGGACGTTCCCGAGGTCGCGCTCGATCGTGCGGAGCGCCGCCATCGGCGTGGGACCGCGGAACACCGCCTCCTGCTCGGCGACGAGCTGGGCGTAGGTCGCCCGGAAGCGGGCTGCGACGGCGACGTGCTCGATCGGCTCGTCGACGAGACGGTCGAGGGCGAAGCGCCGGACGACCTCGTGCAGCGTGAACCGCTCGCCCGCGCCTTGCACGAGCGACGCGTCGGTGAGCCGCAGTAGATCGTCCAGGTTGGCCAGGGCGACGGTGGCGGCCGCCTCGCGCGTGAAGCCGGCTCGGAAGAGCGCCAGGGCGCGGAGCACGCGTCGGCTCGCTGCGTCGAGACCGCGCCACGACCGATCGAACACCATGCGGAGCGACTGATGGTGACGCGCGACGCCGGCCTCGGCGCGCAGGAAGTCGGGATCGCGCTCGATCTCGTCGGCGATCTGCTCGCACGTGAGCATCCGGGTCCACGCGGCGGCGAGCTCGAGCCCGAGCGGGAGGCCACCAAGCGCTCGCGCGATGCGGCCGATGGCCGCGACGTCGGCGGCGGAGGCCGAGAACGCACGGTTCTCCCTGCGCGCCGCGTTCGTGAAGAGCTCAACGGCGCCGAACGCCTGGCCGGCGTCGAGCGCCACCGCGTCTTCGGCCGTCGGCGAGGCGAGACCCTCGACCGGATAGACCCACTCACCGTGCGCGCCGACCCGCTCGCGCGACGTCACGACGAGCTTGACGCCTCGCGCCCGCTCGAGGAGCGACTCGACGAAGGGCCGGGCGTCGAGCACGTGCTCGAAGGCGTCGAGCACGACCAGGGCCTGCCGCGCCTCCAGGCGCTGGAGGACCTGCTGCGCGACGCCGGCACGATCCGGCGCGACCAGGTGCAACGCCGAGGCGACGGCGCTCGGCACGAGCTCGCTCGCGCTGACCGCCTGAAGCGGCACGAAGACGACGCCGTCGGCGAACGAGGCCCCCGCCCGGGCGGCCACCTCGAGCGCCAACCGCGACTTGCCGATCCCACCGAAGCCCGTCAAGCTCACGAGCCGGCAGTCGGGGCGCTCGAGCAGGTCCTGAACCTCACGCGTCTCACGCTCACGACCCACCAGGCGCGTCGCCGTGTGCGGCACGCTGCCGCCGACCTGCAGGACGGCCGGCGTGCCGGGCGCGGAGACTGCGCGCAAGCGTACGGACTCCATCAACGAGCGCGTCTCCTCGAGCGGCTGCAGCCGGAGTTCGCTGCGCAGCGTCGTCTCGAACGCGGTGTAGGCGGCGAGCGCCTCCCCCGTTCGCGCTCCCGCCGCGGCGAGGCGGACGAAGCGACGCAGGGCCTCCTCGTCGAGCGGATCGAGCTCGAGCAGCTTCTCCGCGATCCGTGCCCCCTCCGCGGCCCGACCCGCCACCTCCAGCACGTCGGTCGCCTTGAGGCTGGCCTCGCGCCAGAGCCCCTGAAGCAACCCGCGTTCCGTGGTCAGCCACTCCGCGAGCTCGGAAGACTCCGGCCAGGTGAGACCCGCGAGGAGAGGGCCGTGGTAGAGCGTGACGGCGTCCAACCAGCGCTCCTCGCGAAACGCGCGGACGAACTCTTGCACGTCCGACCGAACGTCCCAGCGGACACGATCGCGCTCGAGCTCGATGCCGTCGAAACCGGGTGAGCGCCGGATCTTGTGCAGGTGCCAACGCAGGTATTTGCGGGCGGTGACTTCGTCGTCATCGGGCCACACGAGCTCGCCCAGATCCGTGCGCGAGACCCAGCCTTCGCGCAGCGCCAGGAACGACACCAAGAGCGAGCCGACGGTGTTGGGGAGATCGATCCAGCGGTCACCCACGGCGACGCGGGCGACGCCGAGCAGCGTCAACGAAGGCATCATGCTGCGGCCACCATACCCGTGCGTCTCGGACGGAAATGCGGCTCGAGCCGCCGTCGTCTCAGGCGCCGGCCCGAGCCTGCGACGCCCTCTCGCTCAGCGCGCGATCGGCAGTCGCGCCGATGCCCAGGCGATCATGCCGCCGTCGACGTTGCGAACGTCGCCGTAGCCGGCCTCGGCCAGGGCCTGCGCCGCCACGAGCGAGCGGTTACCGGAGCGGCAGAAGACGTAGACCGGAGCGTTCTTGTCGAACTCGCCGGCGCGTGCGGCCACGGTCGCCAGGGGAACGAGGACGGTACCGGCCACGTGCCCCTGTTCGTACTCGTACGGCTCGCGCACGTCGAGCACCAGGGCGCCTTGCGAGACGGCGGCGTGCATGTCCTGGACGCTCACCGTGGTGATGCCTTGGCCTCCGGTGCGGGGCCAGGCGAAGGCGACGACGGCGGCCAGCAGCGCGAGGAGCGCGATGGCGGCGATGCGGAAGGCGGGTTGGCTCAAGATCTCGGTCATGCGCCTTTATATCCCCCCGGGGTATATTGCGTCAAGCGGCTCCCGCGCGTCGGCGCTGTACTATCGGGCCGTGACTCACCCCGCCGATCGCGCCGCCACACCCCTCACGCTCGACACGCTCCTGGAGATGAAGGAGCGGGTCGTCCCCCTCGTCCGCGAGGCCGGCCGCTGGGCGAAGGCCGAGTCCGACGCCCAGCAGGCGGGCACGCACGACCTCGGCGTCAGCGCCAAGACGAGTCCGGGCGACGTCGTCACGCACGCCGACGACGAGGTGCAGCGGCGGCTCGTGGCGGCGCTGCGCAGCCTCTCGCCCGGCTTCGGCTTCGTGGGCGAGGAGGGTCTCGACCACGACGAGGCCGGGGCACCCACCTGGGTGATCGACCCCATCGACGGGACGCACAACTTCGTCCGCGCCTACCCGGGGTTCTGCGTGTCGGTCGGACTGGTCGAGGGTCAGGAGAGCGTGCTGGGCGCCATCTACGACTCGGTGAGCGACGAGGTCACGTGGGCGGTCCGGGGCGGCGGCGCCTGGTGCGGGGAGCGGCGGCTGCACGTGCGCGACGCGAGCGACCCCGCGCACGCGCTCGTCACCACCAACATCATTCCCTCGTCCGCGGCCGATCCCGCCCACCGGCAGGTGTTCTGGGACCTGGTCATGCGCTCGGCCGGCGTGCGCGCCAGCGGCGCCGCCTGCCGCGACATGGGCTTGATCGCGGCAGGCAAGGTCGACCTGTTCTGGCAGTTCGGGCTCAAGTCCTGGGACGTCGCGGCCGGCGTCGCGATCGTCCGCGAGGCCGGGGGCGCGGTCACGTTCGCCGACGACCCCGAGGACTGGGTGCGCGCGCCGGCGCTGGCGGTGTTCGCGGGCTTCGGGCCGCTCGTGGCGAGCGCGGTCGAACGGGCGCGCGAGGCGGGCGCCC
>SKWV01000114.1 GCA_007128755.1 Trueperaceae bacterium | reverse complement strand
GACCACCCACCCCCAACGCCACATCCACCGACAACGACCCCGTACTCACCACCCCATACGCCAACCCACCCGGATCATCCCCCAACCGCATGATCGCGCCCTTCCCGAACTGCTTCTCGATCTGCAGCAAGGTGGTGTCGAGAGCCTTCCGTCTTTGGTGATCCATGAGAATCGTCGCCTCCAGGGGGGCGCATCCTGCCGGCAGGGAGGGCGCACGCCGCGAGGCGCTCGTCCTGCGTCCGGTCGGACGCGCAGGCGCCGGCGGTGAGACCGCGGCGCCGTTCACGTCGTCGACAACTGCGTCCACAGGGCGACGAGGGCGGTGAACGCGAGGCGCTCGCGGCGCGCCGCATGCCCCGAATGGGGCGCCGTCACGGCTCGTGCCTCGGTCCCGCCCGGTCCCGTCACCGCCCACGCCGAACCGACCGTGGGGCGATCTGGGGCCGTCTCCGCGGGCGCCGTCCACCAGGGGGCGATGCCCACGCCATAGTCCGCAGCACAACGAGCACGACCTTGCTCGGCTAGGTGCGCCGCGAGCGCCGCAGCCTCCGAATCGCTGCTCGGAATGCGGCCCGCGGACGGCTCGTACGCCACGCCGAGGAGGGCCAACGCTTCGTCTCGCCATGCTATCACGGCGCCCACGAGCGGCTCCGAGCCCACTGCAGCGCCTGACGGCGGCACCACGGAGCCGAGCAGGTCGGTGAGGGCGCCGCCGGTCGCGCCGTCGACCACACAGAGCGTGTGGCCGGTGAGGCGGAGGCGCGTGAGCACCAGGTCGGCGAGTTCGTCGGCGTCCTCGCCCCAGACGTGGCCCGCGAGCCGGAGGCGCACCTCGTCGACGACGGGCGCCAGGAGGGCGGCGGCGAGGTCGTGGTCGGCCGCCTTCGCGGCGACGCGGACGTGGACCCCGTCGCGTTTCGCGTACGTCGCGACGCTGGGGTTCGCGCGCTCGGTCAGGCCCACGAGGCGCTCGGCGAGGTGCGACTCACCGACCCCGAAGGTCTTGAGGGTGCGCGCCGCGAACGTCGCGGCCGGGAAGGCGAGCCGTGGGAGCACCTGCTCCTCCCACATCGGCACGAGCTCGCGCGGCGGCCCCGGCAGCGCCGCCACCACCTTGATCCTGTCGCCGACGCGCGTGCGCACGAACCAGCCGGGCGCGGTGCCGTTCGCATTGGCGAGCGGCTCGGCCGAGGGGATGAGCCACGCCTGCTTGAGGTTGCCTGCGGGCATGGAGCGGGAGAAGCGCGAGAACCGTGAGCGCAGCCCGGCCTCGAGCTCCGGGTCGATGGCGGGGACCTCGCCGACGGCGTCGGCGATCGCCTCGCGGGTGAGGTCGTCGTCGGTGGGGCCCAAGCCGCCGCAGAGCACCACGAGATCGGAGCGGCCCAGTGCGGCCGTGATGGCCTCGGTGATGCGGCCGCGGTTGTCGCCCACGCGCTGCGACCAGTAGACGTCGACGCTGCGCGCGGCCAGTTCCTGGGCGAGGTAGGCGCTGTTGGTATCGACGATCTCGCCGAGCAGGAGCTCGGTGCCCACGGCGACGAGCTCGGCGCGAAGGATGGTGATCATGGCGCAGGGTACCCGGACGGGCGTGCTGGAGGGCGTCGCCGACTGGGGGCGGCGGCACACCGGTCGTTCGGGCGCGGTGCTAGCATGCGGCATGATCACCCTTGGAGCCGCGAAGAGCGTCCACCACGCGAGGAGCACGTCGTGAAGCCGAGTACGCTCGGGGCGTTGCGGCGCGAGCGAGCGGCCACACCGGCCGGCAGGAGTGTCAAGGACGAGCTCCGCGGCAACCTGATCGAGCGCCTCCGAGAGCGTCGCACGGTGTTCCCGGGCGTGCTCGGCTACGAGGACAGCGTCGTGCCGCAGGTCGTGAACGCGCTCCTGTCGCGCCACAACTTCATCCTGCTCGGCCTGCGGGGGCAGGCGAAGACGCGCATGCTGCGCGCACTCGTCGACCTGCTCGACGAGGAGGTGCCGATCCTGGCCGACGCGGAACTGCCCGACGATCCGCTCGCCCCGATCACGCTCGACGGCAAGACGATCGTCGCGGATCAGGGTGACGACGCGCGCATCGGCTGGCTGCCGCGCGACGCCCGCTACGTGGAGAAGCTCGCGACACCCGACGTCACCGTGGCCGACGTCGTCGGCGACATCGACCCGATCAAGGCCGCGCGGCTCGGGACCCAGCTCGGCGATCCCCGCTCCGTCCACTACGGCCTGCTGCCGCGGGCGAACCGCGGCATCTTCGCGATCAACGAGCTCCCCGACCTCGCGGGCAAGGTGCAGGTCGCCCTGTTCAACGTCATGCAGGAGGGCGACGTCCAGATCAAGGGGTACCCGGTGCGCTTGCCGCTCGACGTGCTCCTGGTGTTCAGCGCGAACCCCGAGGACTACACCGCGCGCGGCAAGATCATCACGCCGCTCAAGGACCGCATCGGATCCGAGATCCGGACGCACTACCCGCGCACGGTCGAGGAGGGCATGGCCATCACCGGCCAGGAGGCATGGGTGGAGCGCGACACCGGCGTCGAGGTGCCCTCGTTCGTCCGGGAGATCGTCGAGGAGGTCGCCTTCCAGGCGCGCGACGACTCGCGCATCGACAAGCACTCCGGTGTCTCGCAGCGACTGCCCATCAGCCTGCTCGAGGACGTCGTGTCGAACGCCGAGCGGCGCGGGCTCTCGCTCGGCGAGCGGGTCCAGCTCGCGCGCCCGAGCGACGTGTACGCGAGCTTGTCGGCCATCACGGGCAAGCTCGAGCTCGAGTACGAGGGCGAGCTCAAGGGCGGCGACGCGGTGGCTCGGGAGCTGGTGCGCCGGGCGATCGGGCAGGTCTTCACGCGTCGCTCGGCCGACGTGGACGTCGAGGGGATCGTCACCTACTTCGCCGAAGAGGGGACGCTCAAGGTGCCCGACACGCTGGAGACCGGTCGCCTCGTCGCCATCTTCGAGGCGGTCCCGGGCCTCGTCGACGCGGCCCAGGCCGTCGCCACCCGCGAGGGCGGCGAGGCGCGTGCCGAGGACGTCGCGGTCGCCGCCGAGTTCATCCTCGAGGGGCTCGTGGCCCGGCGCCAGGTCGGCCGCTCCGAGGAGCGCGGGTACGAGGCGGCCGACGAGGCCGCCGTCGCCGCCGGCGCCGGCCGCCGGCGCTGGAACTGACGAGGGAGGGGAGCCGCGTGCCGACGATCAGGTACTCCAAGTACGAGTCCACCCTCGACGACCTCGACATGGCCGACCTCATGCGGATGCTGCAGGACCGGCTGCTGCAATCGGGGTTCGAGAACGACCCGTGGGACCCCGATCCCGACGCGCGTCAGACGATGCTCGACCTCTACGAGGCGATCGCCGAGGCGCTGATCCGCGAGGGCCTGGTGACGCAGGACATCCTCGACCGGGCGATGGAGAGCGAGAACTGGCTCCAGAGCGAGCTGGGGGAGACGGTGCGCGAGCTCGCGGGCCGGCTCGAGCGCGAGGGCTACCTCCGTCCCGGCGAGGGCCAGTCGCCGGCCGACGGGGAGACGGGCGGCGGCGTGGGCGAGACGCCCGACCCGGGCCGCGCGACCTTCGAGCTCACCGACAAGGCGATCGACTTCCTCGGCTACCGCACGCTCACCGACGTCCTCGGGGCGTCGGGCTCGGCGAGCCTCGGGGCGCACGATACCGAGCAGCTCACGACCGGCGTCGAGACGACCGGCGCCAGCAAGGAGTACGAGTTCGGCGACGCGCTCAACCTCGACGTGCCGCAGACGTTCATGCGCGCCGCGAGGCGCGGCATGGGCGACGGCCGACTGATCCTCGAGGAGGACGATCTCGTCGTCGTCCAGTCGGAGTACACCTCGTCGTGCGCGACGGTGGTGATGCTCGACTGCTCGCACTCGATGATCCTCTACGGCGAGGACCGCTTCACGCCGGCGAAGCAGGTGGCCCTCGCGCTCGCGCACCTCATCCGGACCCAGTACCGCGGTGACACGATCCAGTTCGTGCTCTTCCACAACTCCGCCGAGGAGGTGCCGCTCGCGAAGCTCGCGCAGTCCCAGGTCGGCCCGTACCACACCAACACCGCCGAGGGCCTGCGCCTCGCGCAGAAGCTGCTCAAGCGTCAGAACAAGGACATGAAGCAGATCGTGATGATCACCGACGGCAAGCCGTCGGCCATCACGCTGCCGAACGGGCGCGTCTACAAGAACGCCTACGGGCTCGACCCGCTGGTGCTGGGCGAGACCCTGCGGGAGGTCGGCTCCTGCCGGCGGCAGGGGATCCAGGTCAACACCTTCATGCTGGCGCGTGACCCCGAGCTCATCGCCTTCGTGCAGCGCGTCTCGGCCATGACGCGGGGCAAGGCCTACTTCACGACGCCCCACACGATCGGCCGCTACGTGCTGCAGGACTTCCAGTCGCGCCGCACCAAGCTCGTGAACTGACACCCGTGGGGCCGCGTCGCCACGTCGCCCCCGAGGAGGAACCATGCTCCGTCTCGACACCCGCCCGTCGCGCAGCGCGCTGGTCGCCTGCGTCCTGACCCTCGCGCTGCTCGCCGGCCACGCCCTGGCGGGCGAGATCGCGGTGAGCGCCCATGGCGTCGCCCACGGCGCTCCCGACATGGCGACGCTCGACGTCGGGTTCACGACGACCGAGGCCGACGTCGCCGAAGGGCTCGCCCAGGCCGACGCCGCCATCGCAGCCGTGCGGGCCGCGCTGACCGCGGAGGGCGTCGACCCCGCCGACGTCCGCACCACCGTGTTCTCGGTGTGGCGCGAGGAGCGCTTCGAGGACCGCCAGCGCCCGGCGGCGATCGTCTACCGCGTCACGCATCACCTGCAGGTCACGGTGCGTGACGTCGACGCCGTGGGCCGGCTGCTCGTCGCCGCGACGGAGGCGGGCGCGAACCACGTCGGCGGGATCCACTACACCATCGCCGCTGCCGGGGAGCTCGAGGCCGAGGCGCGGCGCGAAGCGTTCGCCGCCGCGCGCGAGAAGGCGGAGCACCTCGCCGAGCTCGCCGGCCTCACCCTGGGCCGAGCCCATCACATCGCCGAGGGCGTGCTCGGCGGCCCGATCGTGCCCATGGAGCGCACCTTCGCGCTGGCCGACGGTCGTGGCGGGGCGCCCGTCGCGGCAGGGCAGCTCGCCGTCGAGGTGTGGCTCGAGGTGCGCTTCGAGACGCTGCCGTGATCCCTCGCGCGCCCTGACGCGTCTCAGTCGATGCGGCGCGAGAGCCGGTCGAGGGCACGGACCGCCGGCCCGAAGTTCGGGTCGGCCGTGCGGGCCGACTTGTACGCCGCCTCGGCGCTCGTCAGGAGCCCGAGCCCCTCGTAGGCCTCGCCGAGCCGGAAGTACGCCTCGACGTACGCCGGTGACGGCAACGCACCGCCCGGGTCGTTCGCCTCGAACACGAGGATGGCGAGCTCGAACGCGGCGATCGCCTCCTCGGTCCGGTCGAGCGAGGCCAGGAGCCGCCCTCGGCCGAGCGGGGGCCACGGCTCGGTGCGGCCGCGATCGGTGAGGGCCGCGGCCGCGTAGGCGTCGATCGCCTCCTCGTACATCCCTGCCTGCCACGCGACCCGCGCCCAGTCCATGGCGTACTCGTACGAGCGCGTGCGCAAGAAGGCGTTGTGCAGCGGCCGCACGGCCCCTGCCGCGTCGCCCTGGGCCGCGCGGATGAGGCCGCCCAAGTGGACGTGATCGGCTGGGACGCCGCTGCCGACCCGCTCCGTCGCCTGCGCGAGGCGGGCGCTCGCGCCCGCGACGTCACCGACGAAGTAGAGCGCCCGCGCGTAGAGGAGGTGCGCCTCCGGGTCGTCCGGGAAGCGCTGGATCAGGTTCGGCCCGTTCAGCTGGGCGGCCGAGTTGTAGTACCCCCGGGTGAGCAGGTCGTGCATCTGCGCGAACGCCGCGTCACGCGCCGTCGCCGTACCGAGGGCGAGGAGCGTCACCGCGAGCACGACGGCGAGCACCCGCGTGAGGGCGAACCGCGACATCATGGACGTAGTCTACGCAGCCGAGGACGAGGGCTCATGTAGTGCCTCGTGGGCGAGCCAGCGCACGCCGTCGGCGGCGCGCTGCCGAGCCGCGGCCACGCGCTCGGCGTCGAGGGGCGGACGCATGAGCTCGGTCATCAGGGCTCGCACGGTGGCGGCTTGCTCGTCGTCGTCCGCCGGGACGGGCCAGCACGGCGCGCCGGTCTCGGCCGCGAAGCCCTCGACCTTCGGGTCGTAGCTGATCCCCACGTGGGGCGTCCCGCCGGCGGCGGCGAGCACCAGCCCGTGCAGGCGCGCCGAGACCACGAGGCGCGCCCCGGCCAGGGCCCGCCCCGCGGTGGTCGGCCCGGGCGTGGCGAGCACGCACAGGCCGGGGATCGCGCGCCGGAGCCGCTCGACCTCGGCAGTGTCGGTGCCGCGCTGGAAGGCGGCGGCCTCGATCACGAAGCCGGCGGCCGCGGCGCGTCGTCCGAAGTCGGTGAGCGCCGCGGTGGCGCGGGGGTAGCCGGTCCGGGGGACGAGGACGACCGCGTCCCGAGGCGGAGCGCCCTCGACGTCGAGCAGGAGCGCCGTGTCGCCGACGTGCCGCGCCGCGAGCCCCAGCTCCTGCGCGAGGCGCAACGAGGGCCCGTCACGCAGCCCGATCGGGAGTCCGGCGAGCGCCTCGCGCACCGCGAGTCGACCGGCGCCGGAGAGCGGGCCGAGCGACTGCCCGAACACCACCGCCCGGCGCCCCATGCGCCGGGCGAGCGAGATCACGCTGAGGTAGTAGCGCAGACTCCGCGTGCTGGTGACGTCCTGCAGCAGCCCGCCGCCACCGGAGACGAGCACGTCGGCGCGCCACAGTGCGCCCGGAAGCCCGACGCCGCGGCGGGCAGCGCGCACGCCGTGCATCCGGCGGGTGGCGGCGGGGTCGGCCGACAGGACCGTCACGTCCCGCACGCCGTGCTCGGCCAGCGCCTGGATGAGGCCGGCGAGCAGCGCTTCGTCGCCGAGGTTCCCCTTGCCGTAGTAGCCGGACACCAGGACGCGCACGCTCAGTCGCCGTCGGCCGCACGCGAGGGGGTCTGGCCCACCTCCGGGGCCGGCTCGTCCGTGAGCCAGCGCCGGACGCCGTGGACGGCGAGCCGCGCGAGCGGGACGAGGACCAGGCCCACCAGGAGCCCGAGGGCGAGCGCGATCAGGGTCCGCTGCAACGACACGACCAGCGGCGTGTGGTAGTGGCTGAAGCTGTTCAGGATGCTCGCCTGCGCCACGACGCCGGCGACGAGCAGGGGCGCGGTGGCCCAGGCGGGCCAGCGCGGGTTCAGGAGCGCCAGGACCGCCAGCGGGTGCCCGACGAGCTCCTTGAAGCGGGGCCGGACGAACAGCTCGTTGAGGAAGCCGCGCAGCGCCAGTTCGGCCTCGCTCGCGCCGATGATCGGGAAGTTGCCCCGCCGCATCACCACCAGGCCGAGCACCGCGGCCACCGCGAACGCGACGGCCAAGTCGCCGAGCCGCAGGCGGTACCCCCACAGGTAGCGCACCCACGCCGCCGGCTGCCGCCAGCGCAGCAGCGCGTGCGCGGCGAAGAGGGCCGGCGGCACGACCAGCGTCGCCGCGACCCCCGCGAACGGCTCGATCGCGAGCATCGTGTCGCGGTCCGAACCGACCGCCACCAAGAAGGCGGCGCCGAGCAACGACACGAGGGTGGCGCGGAGCAGCGTCCACAGGCCGGGGCCGAACAGCGCGAAGCCCAGCACCGGGAAGACGAGCGCCGCGACCAGCGCGAACGCCGCCCACGACGGGCCCGCGGCGACCAGCGCCAGCAGCGCCACGGCCGCCGCCGCGAAGGCGCCCCACGGTGCCGGGAAGGCCAGCGCCAGCAGGCCCAGTCCGGCGAGCACGCCGACGGCGGCGAGAGCGCGCAGGAGCGTCGGGGCCTCGTACGTCACGGCGAGGGGCTCGAGCGGGCCGACCGTGAAGCCGTCGCGTTCCAGCTCCGCGACCAGCCCCGCCACCAGCGCCTCGGTGTTCTCGACCATGTCGCCGAGCTGCTCCTCGGTGTACGGGCGCAGGTAGAGCAGACGCACGTTGCGCTCGTTGGCCGCCAAGAGGTACTTCTCGATCAGGTCGGCGGGACGCAGGCGCTGGTTGATGTAGTCCTGGTTGAACGACAGCACGCGCACGGTCGGGACGGAGCGGGTGACGACCGCCATGCCGTCCTGCGCCGTCCCCTCGATGACGCCGGTGAAGGTGTCGCCGGTCGCCGCCACGACCTCGTCGAGCGAGCTCGGGAACCCGGCCACCTGGAGGCCCGCGTAGACGAGGTAGTTGGCCTCGGTGGGCAGGTGCTCACCGACCTCGCGCAGGTTCGGATAGTTGCGCGGCCGGTAGGCGATGTCGAAGCCGGCCTCGTGCCACGCGGCGATCTGCCCGCGGTCGGGGCCGGCCGGCCTGGTTCGGAAGGAGTCGCCCGGCCAGGCGTACCAGTCGCGGCCGCCGATCTCGAGGCGCTGCGCGGGCGGCCAGGACGTGGCCAGCAGCACGTCCAGGGCGCCGCTCTCGAGCTCGGTGATGAGCGTCGTGTCGGCGGCGATGGCCGGAGGCACCTCGCCGGACGCCACGGCCAGGGCCCGGGCCTCGCGCCCGAGCATCGCCGCGGCCCGCCCCTTGAGCGCGAGCGTCTCGATGGTGTCCTCGTAGAGCGCGATCCCGCCGAGGCCGAGCGCCTGGTAGCGCAGGCCCAGCTCCAGGCTGGAGACGCCCAGGTAGCTCGCCTGCTCGGCGAGCGCCAGTTCGTCCATGACGATCGCGACGCTGCGCCGGCTGCCCTCGCTCTGGACCCGCGCCACCACCAGGATCGCGGCCGGTACGAGGCTCAGCGCGAGCACGATCCAGAGCGCGCGCGACAGCCGCCGCCACCCCGGAGCGAACGTCCACGACGGTCGTGGCGTCATGGCGCCGCCGCGGCGAGACCGGCCCGCCGCCCCTCGAGGTGGTACGACACGAAGGCCTGGAGCACCTCCAGCGCGATGCGGTTCTGGCCGCCCTCGGGCAGGATGAGGTCGGCGTGCGCCTTCGATGGCTCGACGAAGAGGTCGTGCATGGGCTTGACGGTGCGGCGGTACTGGTCGATCACGCTGGTGGCGCTCCGGCCGCGCTCGCGCACGTCGCGCTCGAGGCGTCTGATGAAGCGCTCGTCGGCCGGTGCGTCGACGAAGACCTTCAGGCTCAGGCGCTCGCGCAACTCCGCGTCGTGCAGGACGAGGATCCCCTCGATGATGAGCACGGTGGCGCTGCGCACGGTGATGGTGCGATCGGACCGGTCGTCGCGCTCGAAGTCGTAGACGGGGCGCTCGACCGACTGGCCGGCGCGCAGCGCGTCGACGTGCTCCACGAGGAGTTCGTGGTCGAACGCGCCCGGCTCGTCGTAGTTCGTGCGGGCGCGCACCTCGATCGGCACGTCGCCCTGCGCGCGGTAGTAGGCGTCCTGCGGGAGCAGCGCCGCGCGCTCACCCGCCATGGCGAGGAGCGACGCGGCCACGGTCGTCTTGCCGGAACCGGTGCCGCCGGCGAGCCCGATGACGAGAGGCGGGGTGATGCTCATGCGCCTACGCCGGCACGTCGGCCGACTGCGCGCTCCGACGCATGACCGCCGCCCGGATGAAGCCGGTGAAGGGCGGGCTCGGCCGCATCAGGCGCGAGGTGAACTCGGGGTGCGACTGGAGTCCCAGGAAGAACGGATGGGACGCGATCTCGACCGCCTCCACGAGACCCTCGCCGCGCCCCTCCATGCCGGGCGTCACGCCGGACACCACGAGGCCGGCGGCCTTGAGCGTGTCGACGTAGGCGGGGTTGACCTCGTAGCGGTGCCGGTGGCGCTCGTGGACCGTGTCGCGCCCCTCGACGCGGCTCGCGTACAGCGACGCCAGGAGGCTCCCGGGCGTCATGCGCATGGGCCACGAGCCGAGGCGCATCGTGCCGCCGAGGCCGTCGACCTCGAGTTGCTCGGGCATGAGGTCGATGACCGGGTGCGGCGAGTAGGGGTCGAACTCGGTGGAGTTGGCGCCGGCGAGGTTCGCGACGTTCCGAGCGAACTCGATGACGGCCACCTGGAGCCCGAGGCAGATGCCGAGGTAGGGGACGCCGCGCTCGCGCGCGTAGCGTGCCGCCCGGACCTTGCCCTCGATGCCGCGGACGCCGAAGCCGCCCGGCACGAGGATGCCGTCGAAGGCGTCGAGGTGATCGACGTCGCCCTCGGCCACCTCCTCGGCGGAGACCCAGTCGATGTCGACGCGGGCCTCGTTGGCGATGCCGGCGTGCTTGAGGGCCTCCATCAGCGACAGGTAGGCGTCGGGCATGGCGACGTACTTGCCGACGACGCCGATGCTGACGTGCTTCTCGGGATGGCGCAGGACGCGCACCGCCTCCTGCCACACGCGCAGTTCGGGCGTCACGCGCTCGAGGCCGAGCTGGCGCTCCAGCAGGCGCGCGATGCCCTGCTGTTCGAGCATCTCCGGCACGGCGTAGACGTGATCCGCGTCGTAGGCCGAGAACACGGCGTCGGCCTCGACGTTGGTGAAGAGGGCGATCTTGGTCTTCGCCTCCTCCGGGACGGGCGACCGACTCCGGAGGATCAGACCGTCCGGCTGGATGCCGACGCCGCGGAGCGTCGCCACCGAGTGTTGGGTCGGCTTCGTCTTGTACTCCTCGGCGGCGCCGAGGTAGGGGAGCAGCGTGACGTGGATGTAGAGCGTCCGGTCCCGGCCGACCTCGAACCGCACCTGACGGATGGCCTCCAGGAACGGCAGCGACTCGATGTCGCCGACGGTCCCGCCGACCTCGACGAGCACGATCTCGGCGTGCGCGGCCTCGCCGGCCTCGTAGATGCGCGACTTGATCTCGTCGGTCACGTGGGGGATGACCTGGACCGTCTGCGACAGGTAGACGCCCTGGCGCTCCTTCTGGATCACCGCCAGGTAGACCTGTCCGGTCGTGACGTTGTTGCCTCGCGCCAGGTCGACGTCGAGGAAGCGCTCGTAGGTGCCGATGTCGAGGTCGGTCTCGGCGCCGTCGTCGGTGACGAAGACCTCGCCGTGCTCGTAGGGCCGCATGGTGCCGGCGTCGACGTTGATGTACGGATCGATCTTGACGGCGGTCACGCGGTAGCCGCGCGCGCGCAGCAGGGTACCGATGCTCGAGGTGGCGATCCCCTTGCCGAGGCTCGAGACGACGCCGCCCGTGACGAACACGTACCTGGTTTCCTTGGGCCCGTTCACGGGCGCCAATCGTACCACCCTCGCCCCGTGGGCCCCGTCTCGGCCCGCGTGCTACATTCGGGCCGGAGCGAGCGGCCGCCTCGTGTGCGGCTCCGGCTCCCACTTATGGAACATCGCGGCATCCTCTTCGTCATGACTGGCGCCTCCGGCGTGGGCAAGGACACCATCCGCCAGGCGGCCGTCCCGGATCTCGGGAACGTCTTCTACTCGATCTCGGCCACGACCCGTGCACGCCGCCCGAGCGAGCGGCACGGGCGCGAGTACTTCTTCCACGATCGCGCGGCCTTCGAGGCGATGATCCGCGCCGACGCGCTGCTCGAGCACGCCGAGTACGTCGGCGACTTCTACGGCACGCCCACCGCGGCGGTCGACGCCGCGCTGGAGGCGGGCCGCGACGTGCTGCTCGAGACCGAACTGGTCGGTGCCCGCCAGGTCAAGGAGAAGCGCCCCGAGGCGGTGATGGTGTTCATCGCGCCTCCGTCGCTGTGGGAGCTCGAGCGCCGGCTGCGGGGCCGCGGCACGGACGACGAGATCAAGATCCAGAAGCGGCTGGCGCGGGCGCGCGAGGAGATCCGCGCCGTGCGCGAGTTCGACTTCGTCGTCGTGAACGACGAACTCGAGGACGCGGTCCGGACCTTCCAGGCGGTCATCCGAGCCGAGCGCGCGCGAGCGTGCCGGCTCGACGACGCGCAGGTGGCCGCCTTCTTGCGTGAGCGCTGACGCGCGGGAGCGTCGCGAAGGCGCCGCGGCCTGGTAGAGTCGTGGTTCGGCGCGCGGCCCGCATGCATGGGCCGCCATGCGCAGGCGCCGCCCGCGTGGCGGCTTGGAGGTCTCCGTGGCTCAAGAGGGATACGACAAGCTGATGGCATTGACGGACTCGCGCTACCTGTTGTCGATGATCGTCGCGCGGCGTTCGGCGCAGCTCAAGGGCGGCGTGCCCACCACGCTCACCGTCGACGAGCAGCCCACGACGCGCAACACCGTGACGATCGCGATGAAGGAGCTCGAGCTCGGCCGCGGCGTGTACTGGGGCGACCATCTGCCCTCCTGGGACGAGCTGCGCCGCGTGGTCGTCGAGGAGCGCCGCCGCGAGGAGCCGACCTTCACCGTCTCGCGCGCCGACGCCTTCGCCGACGACGAGGACTGACGACCGCGCCCCGCCGGAGGGCCCCGGCGCACCCCCGGG
>SKWV01000499.1 GCA_007128755.1 Trueperaceae bacterium | reverse complement strand
GTCGACGACGTCTCCTTCGAGATCGAGGAGGGCGAGATCGTCTGCCTGCTCGGGCCCTCGGGCTGCGGCAAGACGACGACGCTGCGGCTCATCGCCGGCCTGGAGCAACCCACCGGCGGCACCATCCACATCGGCGAGCGCGACGTGACGATGGTGTCGCCCAAGGGGCGCGACGTCGGCATGGTGTTCCAGGACTACGCGCTCTACCCGCACATGACCATCTCCGACAACATCTCCTACCCGCTGAAGGTGCGGGGCGTGTCGAAGGAGGAGCGCGCGGCGCGCGCCGCCGAGGTGGCCACCAGCCTCCAGATCGGCAACCTGCTCGAGCGCCGGCCGGCGCAGATCTCCGGCGGGCAGCAGCAGCGCACCTCGGTCGCGCGGGCGGTGGTGCACAAGCCGCAGGTGTTCCTGTTCGACGAGCCCCTCTCGAACCTCGACGCCAAGCTGCGCCTCGAGGCGCGCGGGTTCCTCAAGCACCTCCAGCAGCGCCTCGGGGTCACCGCCGTCTACGTCACCCACGACCAGGCCGAGGCCATGGCGCTCGCCGACCGCATCGCGGTGATGGACGGCGGCCGCATCGTCCAGATGGCGCCGCCGCTCGAGGTCTACCACCGCCCCGCCACGACGTTCGTCGCGAACTTCCTCGGCTCCCCGCCCATGAACCTGTTGCCGTTCCGGCTCGACCGCCGACAGGGACGCACCAGCTTCGTGAGCGACGCGTTCACCATCGAGGCGGCCGGCTGGCACGAGCGCTTGGCCGGACGCGTGGAGCACGGCGAGTCGCTCATCCTCGGGGTCCGCCCCGAGCACCTGGCGCTCGGCCGGGCCGGCGAGCCGTGGACGTTCGAGGGCGAGCTCTACGCGGTGGAGCCGCTCGGCCCCGAGACGCTGATCACCTTCACCGTCGGGGACGCCCTCGCGACGCTGCGCATCTTCGGCGACGACCCGCCCGAGGTCGAGAAGGCGGTGCACGTCTGCATCCGCAACGCCCACCTGCGCCTCTTCCGCGAGAGCGGCGAGCGGATCGAGCTGGGGTGAGCGTCCTCTTCGAGGGGCGCGTCACGGCGGCCGACCGGGCGCGCGACCCCTACCTCGAGCTGCCGTTCGACGTCCCGCCGGGCACGACGCGCCTCACCCTGCGCTACCGGCACGACGCCGGTTCGGTGCTCGACCTCGGCCTGTTCGATCCGGCGATCGGCCCCTTCCCGTCGGAGCGCGGCTTCCGCGGCTGGAGCGGCGGCGCCCGCGACCAGGTCGTGGTGGCCGAGGATCACGCCACGCCCGGCTACCTCCCGGGGCCGCTGCCGGCCGGCCGCTGGCGCGTGGTGCTGGGCCTCGCCGCCGTCGCGTCGACCGGCTGCACCTACCGCGTCGAGGTCGACGTTGACGCGGCCGACGGGGACGCGGACGCGGATCGGGCGTCTGCGCGCCCCAGCCCGGCCGCCACGCCCGGCCGCACCCGCCGGACCGGCCCGGGCTGGTACCGCGGCGACCTGCAGAGCCACACGCACCACAGCGACGCGCGCGGCTCGCTGGACGACCTCCGGAGCGCCGCCCTCGCCCGCGGCCTCGACTTCCTCGCGGTCACCGATCACAACACCGTCTCCCACCACGCCCCGATCGCCGCCTTGGGCGACGACGAGCTGCTGTGGGTGCCCGGCACCGAGGTCACCACCTACCGTGGCCACGCCAACGTCTGGGGCGTCGCGGGTTGGGTCGACTTCCGGATCCGCAGCGACGCCGACCTGGTCGCGCTCGTGCGGCACGTGCACGAGCGCGGGGGACTGCTCTCCGTGAACCACCCCAAGACGGCGCCCGGCTGCATCGGCTGCGACTGGAGCTACCCGTTCCCCGTCGGCATCGACGCGCTGGAGGCGTGGCAGGGGCCATGGCCGCAGCGGAACTGGGAGTCGCTCGAGCGCTACGACGCGCTGCTGCATGCCGGTCGCCGCGTCACGCTCGTCGGCGGCTCCGACCGGCACCAACCGCCTCAGCCCGACAGCGATCCGGCGGCGCTGCAGGTCGGCTCGCCCACGACCTGGCTCCACCTCCGGGAGCGCTCCCTCGCGGGCGTCCTGGACGCGCTGCGTCGCGGCGCGGCGAGCGTGTCCGAAGGCCCCGAGGGGCCGTTCCTTGAGATCGAGGTCGACGGCGCGCCGATGGGATCGCACCTGGAGCCGGCCGCGGCCCACCGCGCGTCGGCGCGCGTCACCGGGGCCGACGGCGAGACGCTGCGTTGGGTCGGCGCCGGCGGCGCGGTGCGCGAGGTCGCGATCACGGGTGACGCGTTCGAGGACGTCTGGCGCTTCGCCTCGGATGGCCCGTTCCTGCGCGCGGAGGTCATCGCCGCCGCCAGCTTGGGGGAGCGCCTCGCGGCCGTGCGGAGCGTCGCCACGACGCGGGGGCTGCCGGCGGGACTCGACGTCGACACGATCGCCCTGCACCCGTACCGGCTGGCGCTGTCGAACCCGGTGACCTTCGGCGCCCAGACCCCGAGCCCCTGAGCGCGAGCACCGGCTCGGACGACCGAGATCGCGGCGCCGCGGGCCGATGCCGACGCCGTGGCGCCTCGGGTCAGCCCTTCACGCCGCCGGCCGTGAGCCCGCCCACGAGGTACTTCTCGAACCAGAAGAACAGCAGCATGATCGGCACGGTGATGATCATCGCGCCGGCCATCAGGTACTGGCGCGGGACCTCCTGGGAGTCGAGCATGACCATGCCGCGCGGCAGCGTGAAGATCGCCGGGCTGTCGAGGAACATGAAGGCGAACAGGAACTCGTTCCACGCGATCATGAACACGTAGAGCCCGACGGAGGCGATCGCCGGCATCGACAGCGGCAGCGTGATGCGCCAGATCACCTGCGCGCGGGTGCAGCCGTCGATCAGGCCGGCCTCCTCGAGGTCGCGCGGGAGCGTCTGGAAGTACGAGCGCAGCATGTAGAGCGCGACCGGGATGGTCGTCGCCGGGTAGACGAGCAGCAGCCCGGGCAGGGTGTTGCGCAGGCCGATCTGCGTGAACACCGCGTAGAGCGGGATCACCAGGACGATCGCCGGGAACATGTAGATGAGCAAGATCGCGCGCGAGAGGACGGTGCGGCCCGGGAACGCGAGCCGCGTCACCGCGTAGGCGCCCAGGACGGCCATCACGAGCGTCACCACCATCGTGACGAAGGCCACGAGCGCGCTGTTGCCGATGAACGAGAGGAAGTCGAAGGTGAAGAGCACCTCGCGGTAGCCCGTGAGCAGCGTGCGGGCACCGAGCTCGAACTCGATCGCGAGGTTGGCGGGGTCGCGGAGCATCGCGGCGCGACCCTTGAGGCTCGCCGAGAGCATGTACCAGAACGGGAACAGGATGATCACCAGGAAGAACGCGAAGCCGG
>SKWV01000144.1 GCA_007128755.1 Trueperaceae bacterium | reverse complement strand
TGAGGGCGGATACGGTCCAGGTCGAGGGCGTCTACCGAGGGCTGCTCCGCGGCGACGTCGCCAGCGCCCTCATCGAGGCGCGCGACTAGAGCACCTGCACGACGAGCGCCATTGACAGTGCTCGCAGCGGCGGCTACCATGACTAACACGCGTTAGGTACCGGGCGAGGGCCCGTAGTGGGTGCACGATTCCCCGGTCCAGATCCAGGTCGTCTGTGGCTCTCACCCGTCACGTGCCGGTACGCGGCCGCTTCGGGGAGCCCACGAGGAGGCATCATGCATCGGATCGTCGTCACCACCCTCGCCGCGCTCGTGCTGGCTCTCGCCAGCGCCCAGACCCTCACGGTATGGGTCTGGGACATCAACAAGCCCGCCCTCGAATCGACGATCGCCAGCTTCCAAGAGCTGCACCCGGGCGTTGAGGTCATCGTCGAGGACATCGGCAACCAGAACGCCTACGACCGCGGCCTCGCCGGCTGCGCGGCCGGCGGCTTCGGGCTGCCCGACGTCTACCTCGTCGAGAACAACGAGGCCGAAGTGTTCTGGGCCCAGTTCCCCGACTGCTTCCTCGACCTCCGCGACTTGGGCGCCGAAGCGTTGCGGCCGAGCTTCCCGGACTTCAAGTGGGCGGAGCTGACCGACGGCGAGCGCATCATGGCGATCCCCTACGACTCGGGCCCGACCGCGATCTTCTACCGCCGCGACCTCTACGCCCAGGCCGGCATCGACCCGGCCGACATCGAGACGTGGGACGACTTCATCGCCGCCGGACAGACGATGAACGCCGCCACCGACGGCGCCGTCAAGATGGGCACGGTCGCCAAGGGCGCCGACGACGAATGGTTCCGCATGCTCGCCAACCAAGCCGGCTGCTTCTACTTCGACCAGGACGCGACGCAGGTCACGGTCGCGCAACCTGGTTGCGTCGACGCGCTCGAGACGCTCAAGGCGCTCTACGACGCCGATGTCCTGCACGTGGGCGGTTGGGTCGAGCAGATCCAGCTCATCCAGAACTCGCTGGCCGCCTCGGCGTTCTTCGGTTCCTGGTACGGCGGCGTGATCCAGGCCGAGGCGCCCGATCAGTCTGGCGACTGGGGCCTCTACCTCACCCCGGCGCTCGAGAGCGGCGGCGTGCGCGCCTCCAACCTCGGCGGCTCCGCGCTGGCGATCCCCGCGAGCACCCCGCACCCCGAGCTCGCCTACGCCTTCGTCGTCAACGCGCTCGCCGACGAAGCGAACCAGCTCCACATCCTCCAGAACTACGGCCTCACCCCGTCGCTGCTCTCGCTCCTCGACAGCCCGGCGCTCGATGAAGGCGTCGAGTTCTTCGGCGGCCAGGCGGTCTGGGCCGACGTGCTCGGCACGCTCGGCGACGTGCCGGCCGTGGCCGGGTCGGCCTTCTTCCAGGAGGCACGCGAGGTCATGATCGGCGTCGTGAACAGCTACCTGGACGGCCCGGGCGGCAATGCCGAGGAGGTCCTGCAGCGCGCGGCGCGGCAGATCTCGCAGGCCACGGGGCTGCCGATCGCGGACTGAAGGCGGCGCCGTCTCAGCAGGCCACGCACGCGACCGGGCGCGCCGCACGAGCGGCGCGCCCGTCAGCCCTCGGAGGACCGACGCGTGACGATCCAGCCCGTCCGCCCGACGACCCACGCATCCACGCGCCGCCGGCGGCGCATCAGGTGGGCGCCGTACCTGTTCCTCGCACCCTTCCTCACGGCCTTCGCGGTGTTCTGGGCGTGGCCGATCGCGTACTCGCTCTACCTCTCGTTCGTCAACACCCGCAGCCGCCCATGGACCTGGGACCCCTGGTTCAACTGGGGCCGGCTCCTGCAGGACACCGCGTTCTGGGACGCGTTCGGCAACACGCTGTTGATCCTCGCGGTGCAGGTCCCGCTGATGCTGACGCTCGCCGTCGCGCTCGCGCTCGCGTTCGACTCCGATCTGCTGCGGCTCAAGGGCTTCTATCGCTTCGCGTTCTTCGCGCCGCTCGTCTTGGGCGCGGTACCGTACTCGGCGGTCTTCCGCCTCATCTTCAACGCGGACTTCGGCGTGCTCAACTACGGCCTGGCGCAACTGGGGCTCCCCCCGGTGCGCTGGCTGTTCGAGTCGACACCGGCCCTGGTGACGATCATGATCGCGCTGACCTGGCGTTGGACGGGCTACAACGCCATCATCTTGCTATCCGGTCTGCAGTCCATCCCGCGCGCGCTCTACGAAGCCGCTCGGATCGACGGCGCGAGCTCGTGGCAGCAGTTCTGGGGCATCACGCTGCCGCTCTTGCGGCCCGTCCTGCTGTTCACGTTCGTGCTCTCGACCATCGGCACGCTGCAGCTCTTCACCGAGCCGTGGCTCATCACCAACACCGGACCCGGCGGCGCCACCGAGACGCTGGTCACCTACCTGTACAAGCAGGGCTTCCGGTCGTTCAACTTCGGCTACGCCTCGGCCATCGCCTACACCGTGGCGCTCACCGCCGCCGCCTTCTCGCTCCTGCAGATCCGCCTCGTCGGCGGACGGGAGGCATGATGAAGCGCTCCCGGCTCCTGCGTTCGATCGCGCTGCACGTGGTCATGACGGCCCTCGCGATGCTGTTCCTCCTCCCGATCGTGTGGATGGTGATCTCCGCGACGAAGGCCAACCACCAGATCCTCGCGATCCCGCCGACCTTCACGCTCGGCGATCACCTCGCCGCCAACTGGGCCGACCTGTCGTCGGACCTCCCATTCGTCCGGATCGTCGCGAACAGCGTCGGCATCGCGGTGCTCTACACCATCGTCGCCACGCTCATCTGCGCGATGGGCGGCTACGCCCTGGCGAAGTTCCGCTTCGCCGGGCGCGCCCTGATCTTCGGCATCGTGCTCGTCGGGCTCACCATCCCGTTCGAGGTGCGCCTCATCCCGCAGTACCTCCTCATCGCCCGCGACCTGAGCCTCTCCAACACCTGGTGGGCGGTGATCCTGCCCGGCCTCGCCAACGCGCTCGGGATCTTCTTCATGCGGCAGAACATGCTCTCGGTGCCCGGAGAGCTGCTGGAGGCCGCGCGCATCGACGGCGCCGGCGAGGGCCGCATCTTCGTCCAGATCGTGCTCCCCCTGATGAAGCCTGCCCTGGCGGCCGTCGGCATCGTGCTCTTCCTCTTCCAGTGGAACGACTTCCTGTGGCCGCTGCTCGTGCTCACCGCGCGCGAGGCCTACACCATCCCCGTCGCGCTGGGCACGCTCGTCGGGCTCACGCGTGTCTCCTGGGGAGGCATCATGGTGGGGACGGCGATCGCGACCGTGCCGTTCCTGGTCATGTTCCTGTTCATGCAGCGCTACTTCGTCGCCGGCATCACCGCCGGAGCCGTGAAGGATTGAGAGGCCGTCATGCCGAACCCCGAACCC
>SKWV01000347.1 GCA_007128755.1 Trueperaceae bacterium | reverse complement strand
GTAGACGAGGTCGCCCGAGGGCGGGACGACCGCCGCGGCGACGCCGGCGGCGGCCAGCGCGGCGCGCAGCCGCGCCTGACGTGCGAGATGGGTAGCGGTCATGCCCACCAGCATGCCCCGCCCGGGCGAGGCGACGGGAGTGGTGCTCGGCCGGGGGTACACTCCCCGCCATGCCTGTGACGAACGCACCGACCCCCCCGACCGTCTCGAAGCTGGTGACGAGCGCGCCGCCCGAGCGCTTCTTCGGCTACTACCCCGGCACGGTGGCCGTCGTCACCGCCGCCAGCGACGGCGACCGCAACGTGATGAGCGCCGGCTGGCACGCCGCCCTGTCGGCGGAGCCTCCGCTCTACGGGGTGGCGTTCGGTCGAGCGCGCTACACCTACCGCCTCGTGATGGCGTCGCGCGCGTTCGCGGTGCACTTCCTCCCCTTCGAGCATGCCCGCGCCATCGCCGCGGTCGGCTCCACGAGCCGCTCCTCGGGCATCGACAAGTTCGAGCGGTTCGGCCTCGCGACCGCGCCCGGCGCCGTGCTCGACCTGCCGATCCTCCAGGACGCCTACCTGGCGTACGAGTGCCGCGTGAGCGCCGTGCACGAGACCGGCGACCACGATTGGATCGTGGGTGAGGTCGTGGCGGTGCACCATCGTCCGGAGGCGTTCGACGAGGGCCGGCTGCAGGCGGGCGCCGCCGTGCCCGGCACGGTCTACTACGGTCGCAGCCGGTACGAAGCGCTCGGCAGCGGACGGCAGGCGGACTTCCCGCCCGAGACCTTCCGGAGCGAGCCTCCCGAGGGGTGACCGAAGGGCCGCCGGCCGGCGGCGTAGCGATCAGCTCGGTGGACGCGCGTCGCCGTCGATGACCCAGGCGTGGCCGCCGCGGATCGCCGCGGCGAGGCGCGGTGCGTCGTCGGCGATCACGTCGACCGGCTCCGGCACGCCGCCGAGGAGCGTCAGGAGCGCGCGCAGGCCCTCGGCGTCCGGGTGCCGCAGTTCGAGGCGCTCGAGCTCCAGTCCGGACGGGAACGCGCCGGCGGGATGCGTCGCGTCCCGCCAGTCGACGAAGAACGGCACCAGCGTCCCGAAGGGGTGGTCGTCGACGAACACCAGCTCCCAGGCGAGCTCGCTGCCGTCGGCGCGCAGGCGCGACATCGGGAGGCGCCGCGGCGTCGCGCCGGCGGCCGCGATGCGCGCCGCGATCTCACTCGCGCTGCCGCCACGAGCGCACCAGGTGTGCAGGGCGGGCGCACCCAGGTGCGCGATCGTCGCGCCGAAGCCCCCGCCCTGCTGGAGCGGGTCGAGCGCGAGCAGCTCGAGGTAACGGCCCGAGCCGAGGCCCGCGAGCGCGTTGTGCGTGCCGTGGCCCACGTGCCGCCCGCCCTCGACCGGCCGCACGCCCGTGCGCTCCGCCACGAGCGCCCGCAGCGCAGCGAGGTCGGGTCCCGCGACGATCACGTGATCGAGGGTGAGCACCGCGTCGGCAGCGCTCACGGCTGCGGCCGCGCGTCGTGCTTGCGCACCTTCCACACCTGTTCGCTCGGGAAGCGGCGCGCCCACGTCACCGGGACGCTGAACGCATCGGCCTCGTGGCCCTCGGGCGGCCGCGGCTCGCGGTAGTCCAGCACGTCGAAGCCGACGCGCCGGAAGAGCGCGAACCACTCGCTCGTGGTCCGCGTGAACTCGATCCCGCCGGGATCGACCTCCACCTGCGTCCAGTCGAGCACGCGCAGGCCGAAGTACGGCCGCACCAGCGTCTCCACGAGGGGCGAACCATCCAGCGGAGCACAGACGTGGGCCAGCGGGTGGTTGCCGAGGAACACGAGGGTGCCGCCGGGTCGCAGGATCCGGTGCGCCTCGGGGATCCAGACGTCGGGATCGCACCAGATGGCGGCGCCGTACTCGCTGATGGCGAAATCGAACGAGGCGTCCTCGAAGGGCGTCGCCTCGGCGCTGCCGTGCACGAGCGTGAGCGGGACGCCGTGCTCGTCGGCGAGGCGGCGCGCCGTGGCGAGCTGGCGCTCCGAGAGGTCGATGCCGGTCACCGCTGCGCCCCGACGGGCCATCCAGGCCGACACGTAGGCGGTGCCGCAGCCGAGCTCGACCGCCTGCATGCCGTGCATGTCGGCTGGGAGCATCTCGAGTTCGTGCTCGGGGACCGCCCAGTTGCCCCACGTCGGTGCATCGCGGCGCCAGTCGCGCTCGCCGGACGCGATCCAGTCGTCGGCCATGCCGTCCCAGTAGGCGCGGTTCTCGGCGGCGTGCGGGGGGAGGTCGGGTCGCTCCATGGCGCCGATGCTACACGAGGGCGCCCCCCGGTCGCTGGGACCGGGGGGCGCAGGGACGTGCGGAACCGCGGGGCGGCGCGGCTCAGTCGTCGACCAGGCACCCTTGCTGGTTGCCGACGAACGTGTTCACGGTGCACACGTCGGCGTTGACCGCGGAGTCCGGACCGACGTAGAGACCACGGCCGAAGCCCGAGCCCGGTACGCCGGCGTCTCGGAACGTGCTGTTGGTGATCGTCATCTGGGCGGTGTTGGAGGGGATCTGCCCGACCGAGAGGTTGAACCGCTCGTTGCTGACCCAGCCCGTGGCGCCGCCGTCGTACGAGCCGCCGCCGTACTCGATCGTGACGTGGTCCATCACGTTGCCCGCCATGCGCGCCTCGCGCAGGTAGACGCCGTACCAGGAGCCACCTTGGGCGACCTCGCCGGTGAGCCGGATCGGGTTCGTCGAGGTGCCGTCGGCGACGAGCCCGGCGTCCTCGGTGTAGGCGAAGATGCCCGTGTCCTCCTCGAACGAGAGTGTGACGCCGGGCTCGAGCGTCAGGACGGCGCGCAGGTCGATCGTGCCGCTCACCACGTAGCGAGCCTCGCCGAGGGTGGGCCACGTCGCATCCTCCGTGACGTCGTCGCGGCCGTCGTTCGCGTCGAGGAGCACCAGGTCCTCGTCGTTCCCCTCGTACGACGTGCCGGCGTCGAGGGAGCGCGCCGCCTGCGCCGACACGTGCGCGGCGCCGAGCGCGTTCTCGCTGAGGACGTTGTTCGCGAAGCCGTTCGTGACGAACGTCGACCCGTGGGAGACGTAGAGGCCGTAGCCGGCGCTCTGGCGGAGGGTGGTGTTGGTGAGCGTCGTCAGCGTCGCGTTCGCCGTCGGGTCCGACGTCGGCGATCCCAGGACGAGGTTGTAGCCGTAGATGTCGAAGTCCGGCGCCTCCCGCTCGCCGCCGGCGTACTCGATCGTCACGTGGTCGAGGACGCTCTGCGGATCCTCGCCCGTCCGCCAGACGAAGATGCCGTACCAGTGCCCGCGCACGCGCTCGGTGCCGGTGAAGGTGATCGGGGCCGCCGACGTGCCGTCGGCGACGAGGCTGCCGCCGTCCGTGACGCG
>SKWV01000252.1 GCA_007128755.1 Trueperaceae bacterium | reverse complement strand
TTCCCCGGCATCGGCGAGTCGAGCCTCGCCGAGTCCCGCCGCAACATCGCCTTGCTGACGGTGGCGCCGACCGGCACGACCAGCATGCTGATGGGCGTCTCCAGCGGGGTCGAGCCGATCTTCGCGCCGTTCATCTACCGCAAGATCGGCTCCAGCTACGCCGCCATCATCGCGCCGCTCTTCAAGGAGCTGCTCGAGCGCCACGCGCCCCACCCTGACTTCGCCCTCGGCGACGCCTGGGACTGGGACAAGGTGGTCGAGCGCGTGCAGGAGCAGCACGGCAGCGTGCAGGGTCTCGACTTCATCCCCGACGACGTCAAGGCCGTGCTGGTGTGCGCGCACGACATCGCCCCCGACGACCACGTGCTCATGCAGGGCGTCGTCCAGAGCGCGTTCGACGCCGGCGGCGACATGGTCGCGAACTCGATCTCGAAGACCATCAACATGCCCAACGAGGCGACGGTCGACGACGTCCACCGCGCCTACACGCTCGCGTTCGAGACGGGCTGCAAGGGCATCACCGTCTACCGCGACGGCTCACGGCAGTTCCAGGTGCTGTCGACCAAGGTCGACAAGAAGCAGGAAGCGAGCGCCGACATGACCACCCCCACGGCTCCTACGCCGACCGTACCCGCCACGGGGAGCAACGGATCGCGGCCGAAGTCGGTCGGCCCGGCGTTCGAGCGCCTGCCGTCCGAGCCACTCTTCGATCGACCGATCCGCCTCGAGGGCTTCACCGACGCCGCCAAGCTCACGCTCCCGACCGGTGAGACGCGCGGCTTCTACGTCACGGTCAACAAGCAGGACGGTCTCCCGGTCGAGTGCTTCGTGACGAGCGGCAAGGCGGGCGACGAAGCCAATGCCGACTCCGAGGCGCTCGGTCGCGTGGTGTCGGTGGCGCTGCAGTACGGCGTCCCCGCCGAGGCGATCGTCAAGACGCTGCGCGGCATCAACGGCGGCATGTACGGCACCTACCAGGGCCGCATGGTCGCCAGCCGAGCGGACCTCATCGCCGTCGCCCTCGAGACGGCCGGTGTCGAGAACGTGCTCAACCGCGGCAAGGCGTGCCCCGACTGCAGTGCTCCACTGCGGTTCGAGGAGGGGTGCATGAAGTGCGAGTCGTGCGGCTACAGCAAGTGCGGCTGACGACCGACCGACGATAGCCGTCGGCGCGTAGGGGGGTCAGCGCTCGTCGCCCGACCCCCCCAGCACACCGCGCCGCTGGCGGTCCGCGAGCTTCTCCAGGTTGCTCGCCCCGACCTCCTCGAGCGTGACGCCAAGGTCGCGGGCGAGCACCGCGACGTACCACAGGACGTCGCCGAGCTCCTTGGTCAACGCCTCGCGCTGGGTATCGCTCAACGCGGCGCCGGGCTCGTAGCCCTCGTCCCGCATGAGCTTCCCGAGCTTCTCGGCGACCTCGCCGGCCTCGCCGGCGAGCTTGAGGGCGGGATAGAGCACACGCACCCGATCGGGGAAGGTCGCGGTGCGCAGGGCGTGTTGCTGGTACTCGTCCAACGTCATGCTCGTATGCTACGTCGGGCGCCGGCCACGAGGGTGCGGGGTAGGGTAAGGCGTGTCCAGGATCAACGGCGAAAGCTCACGAGACGCCGCCGGACGGTCGAGAACGGCATGCCCGTAGCCGTGAACGGAGCCATCCGGCCCCTCTCCGTGGCGCTGTTGGTGCTCGCCCTCTGCATCCCGAGCGCGCTGGCACAGGGCCCGTTCGAGCCGGTGCCCCGGCAGCCCGTCGACCCGTACGAAGCGGCGTTGCGAGAACTGCTCGAGACCCCCGCGGGCCTGGCCTTCCTCGACGCGTTCATCGCCGTGCAGCGCGACTACCTCTACGGCGTCGATCGCGATGCGCTGCTCGAGGGGGCGACGGCGGGGCTGATCGAGTCGCTCGGCGATCCCTTCTCGCGCTACGTAGGCGCCGAGGATGCCGAGGCCGAGCGTCAGGCGGCGGCCGCGAGCGGCGTCGAGATCGCTCGTGTCGGCGACGTCGGTGTGATCCGCATCGCGACCTTCGAAGGTGACGTCATAGGTGCCCGCTTCTCCACCGCCCTCGACACTCTCCTCACGGCGGGGGCGCGCGGCCTCGTGCTGGACCTTCGCGGCAACCCCGGCGGCTCGATCCTCCAGGGCCTCCAGGTGCTCGATCGCTTCCTGACCGAAGGCGAGCTCGGCTACCGGCGCGTGCGCGGTGTGAGCGTGCCGATCGCGTACGCCAACCCGCGCGCCATCTCGCACCCGCTCGTCGTGCTGGTCGATGCCGAGACGGCCTCCACCGCCGAGATCGTCGCCGGCACGTTGCAGGCGTACGGGCGCGGGCGGATCATCGGCGCCACGACCGCCGGCAAGGGCGTCGGCCAGACCACCGTCCGCCTCTCCGACGGCGCGGAACTGCGCTTGGTGAGCTTCGAATGGCTCCTGCCGGGCCTTAGGAGCATCGACGCCGTCGGTGTCACGCCCGATCTGCTCGTCAGCGTGGAGCCGGCCGATCCGGTCACCGACGGTTCCCCGCGCCCGCTCGTCTCCGTGGCGGAGGAGGGGGGCGATCCCGCCCTGCGCCTCGCCGTCGACGCGCTCCGCGGGCTGCTCAGCGACGAGCTCGCCGTCCCGAGCCGGATCCCCGTACCGACCGCCACGTCCACGCTCTTGCCCGAGCCCGAACCCGACCCCGAGCCCGAGCCGAACGGCAGCCCACGCCCCGACGAGCCCCGCTCCGACGACTCCGTCGAGGCTTCCGATGAGAACCAAGAGGCGCCCCCGACGCCAGGACAACCGCGTCCCTGACGCGAACGGCGCCGTGGCCGCCGATCGTCGCGGCATGGCGCCGTGACGTTCTCACCTGGCGCGCGCGGTGGAGCCGGTACCCTTGGGCATGCGAAACGTGCCAGACCAATCCCGACGCTTCAACGAGGGGATGATGCTGCTCGGCGTCCACGCAGCGCTGCTGGTGGTCGGTGTGCTGATCCAGGTGGCCCTCGCGATGTGGGTGGCTGGCGGCTTCTTCGCGGCGTCGTTCGGGTTCGTGCTCGTCTACGCTTACGTCGTCGCGACCACCATCGGCTACGCCGTCGTCGCGATCCGAGCGCGGCAGAAGACGATGGCGATCCGCTACCGCTACCTCATCATCTACCATGTCGGCGCGACGCTCCTCATGGCGCTCGTCCTCCTCCTCATCGTCTACAACCCCGTCGCCGTGAGACCCGTCGGAGACGCCGCACCGCCCGACCTCTAGCCCGTTCGTCAGGCTCGTGTGGACAGGGCCCCGGCGCTCTGGTATCCTTGCCAACGCTGTCCTACGGGATCGCGCGTGGTCGGCGGTAGCTCAGTGGTAGAGCGATCGGCTGTTAACCGATTGGTCGTAGGTTCGAATCCTACCCGCCGAGCCA
>SKWV01000212.1 GCA_007128755.1 Trueperaceae bacterium | reverse complement strand
GGTCGACATCGTGTCGACCGCCGCCGCTCGGAGGGACTGGTGTGACTTCAGGTCGCCTTGGGTGTCACCTTGCCAGGTACGACATCGTCCGGCCCTTCCTTGCGGTTGTGGTCGAACCCGAGTTTCGGAGCCCCGATCCGCGGCAGCGCCCAGAAGTCGAGGCCGTAGTAGCCCGCGACGCGCCAGGCGAGCACCAGCCAGGTGGCGAGGATGAACATGATCGGGTTCGTCGACAGCGTGCCCGCGAGGAGGAACGAGGCGTTCATCATGCCGCCGAAGAAGGCGCTGAGGCCCGTGAGGAAGCCGACGATGAGCGCGATGCCGACGAGCACCTCGCCCCACGCCACCAGGTAGCTCATGAGCACCGCGTTGGGCAGGAAGATGTACTCGATCATCCAGGCGTACCAGCCTGCGACCGACGGGTTGTCGCCCTGCGCGAGGCCCAGCGCCCGGTTCAGGTAGCCGCTGACGGCGACGCCGGCGTTCTCGCCCGTCCAGGCGGGGGAGAAGACCTTGCCCCAGCCGGCGCTCAGCCACAGCCAGCCGAGGTAGACGCGGATGACCAGCCACACCGGCGCCACCGCTTTGGAGGCGAACATGAACTTGGTGATCTTCGGTTCTGGATAGTAGGTGTTGTGCGGCATGTGGCTCGCTCCTCTGTGGTGGTCCGACGTCTGCCGTCGTGACCCCGTGCCCCTGCTAGAGGGGCTCTCGTCGAAGCCGGATCGATTCGCCCGGCGCCCTGCGGCCGCTCTTCGCAGCCTCCCCGACCGTGCTTGCGCACGCCCACATCATCTCGGACATCGTGGTCCAGGAGGGTCGGTTCTTCTCCTACAGGGGCTCGGGACGGTTGACCCGAGGCACGTACGTGACGAGGCGAGGCAAACGGTCGGTGACGGCGCCCCAGCCATCCGCTTGCGACGCCGCCGTCAAGATGACGACGCCGGCACCACGCGCCACGCGGTACGAAGGGACGAACGCGTCACGACCCGCTGGCGGCGGCGCCCGCCCCTACGAGGAGGACGGCACCATGAAGTCCATCTGGAACGGACACGCCATCGCGGAACGCGCCGCCGCCCGGAGCCACCGCCACGTGGAGCCTCGGCCCGTCGAGAAGGTCGGGGCATGATCGCGACGGTCCAGGTGGTTGGAGCATGACGGAGGCGTTCGAGCGGATCCGCGGCCACGACTTCCACCCGTTGCAGCCCGACCGGCGCACCTTCACGGTGGACCGCACGCTGGGTGTGCCCGGCGTCGCCGACCCGCACGATCGCGACGGCCGCGTGCGGTCGCTCGCGCTGCGCGACCTGGTCGGCCTCGCGCTGCACGACGCGGCGTCCGTCGCCGCGGGCCTGACGGACGACGACGTGAACGTCCGCTGTCTGGCCGCCGCCGCCCTCGGCGTCGCGCGCGCCATGGAAGCCCGCGAGGCCCTCGAGCGGGCCGTTGCCGACGATCCGGAGCCGATCGTGCGGTCGTACGCCGCCATCGCGCTGGGCGAGATGGGCAGCGAGGCGTCGGTGCCGTGGCTGCGCACGCGAGCGGCCGCCGAGGCCGACCCGGACGTCGTGCACCAGCTCGAGCTCGCCCTGGCGCAGGTGGCATCGGGGCGCTGGGCCAGCGACGCGCAGCGCGACGCGTTCCTGGCGCTGCGCGACGACGACTTCGGCCGCGTGCGCGAAGGGGAGGCCGCGCCCGATTTCGCCCTCGACGACACCGCAGGAGGCCGCTGGCGGCTGCACGAGGGGCTGGGCCGCTGGCAGGTGCTGATCTGGATCTTCGCCGACTGGTGCCCGGTCTGCCACCGCGAGTTCGCCGAGCTCATGGAGTTGCGCGCGGACTTCGAGCGACACGACGTCCGCCTCGCCACCCTCGAGGCGCACGACACCTGGCGCGGGCGCCTGATGGTGGGTCGCGAGGTCGAGCCGACGCTGTGGGGCTCTCGGCAGTGGTTCCGGGAGGCGTACACCCAACGCATCTGGTGGCCGCACGTACTCGACCGCGCCGGTGCCGTCGGAGCCCGCTACGGCACCGAACCGATGACCTTCGCGGTGCACGGCGAGTTCGTCAACCGGCCGACCACCGTCATCGTCGACCCAGAGGGCGTCGTGCGCCTCGCGTACGCCGGCAGCTTCTGGGGCGACCGCCCCTCGATCGCCCAGACGCTCGACATGATCCGCACGCACGACTTCGCCTTCGTGCATCCGCAGCGGCTGGCGCCCGCCCGACCGTGAAGCGCTGAGCCCGGTAGGGGGCGGCCCTCGGGTTCGAGCCGAGCGCCGACGCTCCCCACGCGGCTCGATGGTGGCGTGCGCTCCATTGCGGTCGCCGTGCCTACGGCTAGCCTGCGGTCGAACCGTGTTCCGGTGTCACATACCTGGAGGTACTGCATGCAGCGCTTCGCCCTCGCCCTCGTCGCCACGCTCGCCCTGAGCTTCACCTCGGCACAGACCATCGTCGACATCGCCGCCGGCAACGACGACTTCAGCACGCTCGTCACCGCCGTCACCGCGGCCGGTCTGGTCGACGTCCTCTCCGGCGACGGCCCCTTCACCGTCTTCGCCCCGACCGACGCCGCGTTCGCCGCCTTGCCCGCGGGCGCGCTCGACGCCGTCCTCGCCGACGCCGACCTGCTCACGGCGGTGCTCACGTACCACGTGGTCTCCGGCGACGTGCGCGCAGCCGACGTGGTGACCCTCAGCAAGGCCCGGACCGTCCAGGGCGAGTGGTTGGCGGTCTCTGCGGCCGACGGCGTCATGGTCGACGGGGCGAACGTCGTCGCGACCGACATCGTCGCCGACAACGGCGTCATCCACGTGGTCGACTCGGTGCTCCTGCCCAAGGCGGTGCTCGCCGCTCTGTCGGGTCAGACGCTCCCCAGAGGCGCCTCGTTCCTGACCATGCCCGACACGGCCGGCGTCGGCGTCACCGGCACGGCGTCGATCATCGACCTCGGCAACGGCAGGACGAACGTGCAGGTCATCTTGGACGGTACGCCCGCGGGTGGCAACCACCCGATCCACTTCCACACCGGCCGCTGCGGCTCTGCCGGCGGCGTCGTGATCCCGCTGCCGAACATCGATGGCGACACCGGCCGCACCAGCGTCACGCTCGACGTCCCCTTCGAGTGGATCGTCGGCGCCCCGCACGCGCTGATGGTGCACTTGGCCCCCGACCAGATGGCGACCATCGTCACCTGCGCCGACGTCGGCATCGACTGAGCGACCGACGCTCGCACGACCTTGCAGCGGCTCCGCCTTCGGGTGGAGCCGCTCTCACGTGCATGCCGCGCTGCTCACGCGCACCAGCATCGGCCCCTCGAGCATGATCACCTCGAGCATGGGCGTCTCCATGCGTCGCAGGACGTTCATCTCTTGCAGGTGAAGAAGCTTCTGGTT
>SKWV01000336.1 GCA_007128755.1 Trueperaceae bacterium | reverse complement strand
GGTCGGCGAGGATGGCGCGAAGCATGATCGCGCCGGCGAACCACGTCCAGTTCTGCGCCCAGATCATCACGTAGAGGACGACGAGGGCGACGAGGACCAGATGTCTCATGCGTCACCGCCTCTCGGATCGTGACGCACACGAGCACCCGTAGTATGCCCCTGCCTCGGCGAGGGGGTCTGACGGTCGTCACGCCGACGGGTCGCGGGCGGCACCCGCCGGCCTCGCGTCGGCCGTCTCCGCCATGGATCGCCGCCCTCGGTCGGTTGACGGTGGCGGACGACGCATCGAGGACGCTACACTCCACGAATCACCACATCGGCGATCGCTCGACCGCCGCCGCCATCGCAACGAGACCGAGGTGCAGCCAGATGCCGACTCCCGCCCCAGACACCGTGACCCTCCTCGACGACCGCACGGGCCAGCGCACCGAGTCGACCGTCACCTACGGCACGTATCCGCGCTACGGCGCCGCCATCCCGGCGATCGACCTGCGCACGTTGAAGGTGGACGACGACGACTTCGGCCTGCTCACCTACGATCCCGGGTTCATGAACACCGCGTCGTGCCGCAGCGCCATCACCTTCGTCGACGGCGACCGCGGCATCCTCCTGCACCGCGGCTACACCATCGAGGAGCTCGCCGAGCGCTCGACCTTCCTCGAGGTCGCCTACCTGCTGCTCGAGGGCGAGCTCCCCACGGCGGATCAGCTCGCTGACTGGACCCACCGGGTCACGCACCACACGATCGTCCACGAGAGCCTCAAGAAGTTCATGGACGGCTTCCGCTACGACGCCCACCCGATGGGGATGCTGGTGAGCACGGTGGCGGCGCTCTCGACCTTCTACCCGGAGGCGCGAGACGTGCGCGACGGCGCGTCACGCGCCAAGCAGATCCAGCGGCTCGTCGCGAAGATGCCGACGATCGCCGCGTTCGCGTACCGTCACAGCATCGGCATGCCCTACGTCTACCCCGACAACGACCTGAGCTACACGGGCAACTTCCTCAACATGATGTTCAGGATGACCGAGCGCACCTACCTGCCCAACCCGGTGCTCGAGCACGCGCTCGACGTCCTGTTCATCCTGCATGCCGACCACGAACAGAACTGCAGCACGAGCGTCATGCGCAGCGTCGGCTCCTCGCTCGCCGACCCCTACGTTGCGGTGGCCGCCGCGAGCGCGGCGCTCTCGGGACCCCTGCACGGCGGCGCCAACGAACAGGTGCTACGGATGCTCGAGACCATCGGCAGCACCGACCAAGTGCCGAAGTACATCGAACGCGTCAAGGCGGGAGAGTTCCGCCTCATGGGCTTCGGCCACCGCGTCTACAAGAACCACGACCCGCGCGCGACCGTCATCAAGAAGATCACCGAGCAGGTCCTCGCGCAGACGGGATCGAGTCCGCTCCTCGACGTCGCCGTCGAACTCGAGCGCATCGCGCTCGAGGACGACTACTTCGTGGAGCGCAAGCTCTACCCCAACGTGGACTTCTACTCCGGCCTCATCTACCAGGCGATCGGCCTGCCGACCACGATGTTCTCGGTGCTCTTCGCGATCGCCCGCACGGTCGGGTGGTTGGCGCAGTGGCAGGAGATGTTGGGCGACCCGGAGCTCAAGATCGTGCGGCCGCGCCAGGTGTACACCGGCGAGGACACCCGCACGTACGTGCCGATCGAGGGGCGAGGCTAGGCAGCCGCTCGCCGGCGCTACGGCAGCTCGAGCCAGCCGAACATGCGCAGCACGTCGTCGCGCTGGAGCGGGCGCCCGAGCTCGCGCGCCTGGCGGGTGATCTGCCCGCGATGGTGCGCGTCGTGCTGCATGAGGTACGTGACGGTGTCGACGACGCGGCGCGGCAGCGCCCCCGCCGTCCCTTCGCCGCGCTCGAGGGCGCGCTCGAACGCCGACGTGAGCTGCTCGCGGCAGGTGCGCAGCGCCGCGAGCGCCTCGTCGCGCGTCAGGAGCGCGGGCGCGTCGGACGCATCGGGGCGCTCGCCCGTGGCCAGCGCCGCCAGCCTCTGCTGCGTCGCGAGGAGGTGCGTGACGATCTCGCCGATGGCGCGACCGCCGGCGGAGGGTGACGGCGCGTCCCACACGTCGGGTGGCAGCGTCTCGACCAGGAACTCGTTCACGCGCGCGTGGCGTTCGAAGGCCTCGAGCAGTTCGCGGGCGACGTCGCCCATGTGGGGCGCGTCGGATGTCGGTGGCGTCGTCATGCCTCAGTATCGCCGGGCGCCGCGAGGAGGAGCGCCGCCGGCGCAGGCACGAGACGATTCCGCCATACCCGCGCCGACGGCGCCTCCCTCACACGCGACTGCCGGTAGCGCTACTGCGCGTCAGTCGCTCGCGTGCTCGGCGAGCCTGGGTCCGTCCGGGCTCGGCTCGAGCGACACGTCGGCGTTTCGCCACGCCTCCTCGAAGCGCTCGCGCGCCTCCTCGGCTCCGGTGACGTCACCGAGGGCCGCGCGGCTCTGAGAGAGGCCGAACAGCGCCCAGCCGTTCTCCGGGTACACGTCCAGATCGTCCAGGTAGACCGCCTCGGCGTCGGCGTAGCGTCCCTGACGCAGGTGCGCCGCGCCCAGGTCGAGCCTGGCCGATGCGAACCAGTACGGTGGCTCCATGTACGGCAGCGCGTCTTGGGCCCGCACCGCCCGCTCGAGCAGCCGCACCGCTTCGGTGTCGTCGCCGCGCAGCGTGGCGAGGTCGGCCGCCAAGACGTCGTGCATGATCGCCAGCATCGTCCCTCCGGGGAAGAACGCCGCGGGCTGCTCGAGCGCGTCCGCCTCGTCGCCCGTGGCGATCTCGGCGAGCGCCGCGGCCTCACCCGTGGCCTCGTCCAGGCGACCCAGCGCGGCGTGGGCGCGACCCCGGGCGTAATGCGTGACGGCGGCGCCGAAGGGGTGCGCGTCGCTCGCGACGCTCTCCGCCAGGATCTCTTCCCACATCTCGAAGCGCACCATGGTCAGCGTGGGCATGGCGAGGAAGTTGTTCAGGAAGAGCAACTCGCCCGCGAGCTCCGCTGGCGTCGCCTCGACGAGCTCGTGGGCGGCCTCGAGGGCCGTCTGCTGTCGCCCCTCGACACCGGCGGTCCACGACAGGAAGTGGACGTTGTGCGGGTGGTACAGCAAGGGGACCAGTCCCTCGGCCTCGTAGGCTCCCAGGTACGCGCGGTCCGCGACGATCGCGCGCTCGTTGGCCGCCGAGGCGTCGTGCCAACGGCCGATACGCGCGTAGATGTGCGAGGGCATGTGGATCATGTGCCCGATCTGGATGTCGAGCTCGGCGAGCCGGTCGGCCGCGCCCTCGGCGCGCTCGGGCGCCGGTGACGCCTCCACCGCGTGGATGTAGTGGTGGTTCGCGCCCGGGTGGTAGGGATCGCGCTCGAGCACGCCTTCGAGGACGGCGACGAGCTCGG
>SKWV01000102.1 GCA_007128755.1 Trueperaceae bacterium | reverse complement strand
GCGCGCCGTCGCCGTAGCCGAGCCCGAGCGCCTGCCACGCGTCGACGGCCGAGCGGCTCGCGTAGAGCCGCCACGGGAGGCCCACGAGCGCGCGGGCGCATTCGGCGGCGGTGTCGTCGACGAGCGGCATCGTGGCGATCAACGGGGCGCGCACCACCTGGTGCCCGAGGGCCTCGATCTCGGTGGCGAGGCCCTCGAGTCGGCCCCGGGCGTGCGTGAGCGCGACCCTCACGGGTGCGCTCCACGCGGCGTCGGGCGGCCCAGGGCGTCGAACGCCAGCATCGCCACGCCCTCGGCGGTGGCGTGGCGCACGCGCAGGAAGTGCGACTCGTAGAAGGCGGTGAGCTCGAGCGTCCCGTCGACCTCGCGGGCGTGCGCGCCGAGGGCGAGTTGGCAGCCGGCGGCGAGCATGGTCATGAGCCCGCGTTCGGCGGCCACCCGCGGGTAGCCGGCGACGTCGTGGAGGTCCGTCAGGACGTCGCCGAGCTCGTCGCCGCGGCGGATCTCGAGCGCCAGCGCGCCCTGCGCGGGCGCGGGCACCATCACGTCGGTGTCCAAGTCGACGCGCTCCAGACCGCCCACGTCGAGCGCGAGCCGCTCCAGGCCGGCGGCGGCCAACACGATCGCGTCGTGCTCGCCCGCGCGCAGCTTGGCGATGCGTGTCGGGACGTTGCCGCGCAGCGGCGCCACCTCGAGGTCGGGCCGAACGTGCGTGAGCTGCGCCTGGCGGCGGGCGGCGCCGGTGCCGACCCGCGCCCCGAGGGCGAGCGGGATCGTACCGGCGTCGGCGTCGAAGCCGCTGCGGATCAGGAGGACGTCGTGTGACGCCGCTCGCGGCGGCACCGCCGCCAGCTCCAGTCCCGGCACGAACGCCGACGGCAGGTCCTTGAACGAGTGCACCGCGACGTCGGCGCGTCCCGAGAGGACGGCCTCCTGGATCGCCTTCGTGAAGACCCCCACGCCGAGCTCGGCGATCGGCGCGCTCGAGCGGTCGGCGTCGGTCTCGATCGGCACGAGGGAGCTGGCCACTCCGAGCGCCGCCAACCGGGCCTGCACGTACTCGGCCTGCCAGCGGGCGAGGGCGCTCGCGCGGGTCGCGATGCGGACGTGCGCTCCCAACGTGCTCACTCGCGCCGTCCAGGGCCCGGCTCAGGGGCGCCTTGCACGTCGGTCTCGGCCAGGAAGGTGGCCGCGGCGGCCATGCCGTACTCGCGCGCCACGGCCCGGAGCCCCTTGATGGGGACGCGCGCGACGGCGCGGGCGAGCCGCTCGGCGTCCGCCGGCGGCAGGGCGTCGCCGACGAGCGCGAGGTAGTGGTCGACGATGGCGCGGATGGACGGCGCGAGCTGGCGCTCGTTCCAGGCGCCCACGGCCTCGTCGAGCCCGGCGAGCACGATCCGCTCGGCCGCGCCGAGCCGGTCCTCGAGGGCGAACCGGCGGGTCTCGCCCGCCACCTGCAGCCGGGCCACGTCGATCAGCTCGACGTCGCACGCCGCGGCGGCGGCCTGGTCGATCGTGCGCGGGACGCCGAGGTCGATGGCGAGCCGCAGGGACGGCATGGCGCGCAGCATGGCGGCCCCCACGAGGGAGCGCACGGGCGTGGCGGCGACGATCACCTCGGCGTCGCGCGGCGTCGCGATGAGGTCCTCGAGCGGCATCGCCTCGCCGCCGACGGCGTGGGCGAGCCGCTGGCCGCGGCCGAGGTCGCGGTTGGCCACGGTGACCCGGACGGCGGGCATCTTGCCCAGCGCTCGCGCCGCGAGCTCGCCCATCTCGCCCGCGCCCACGACCACGGCGCGGCCGCCGCGGGCGAGCACGCGCTCGAGATCCGAGCGGGCCAGGCTGAACAGCGACGTGTTGAGGGGGGCGAGCGCCACCTCGCGGCGCACGCGCTTGGCGAGCCGCAGCGCGGTGTCGAACGCGAAGGCGAGGGTGGCGTCGTCGCGGCCGTCTGCGCGAGCCGCGGCGTAGGCGTCGCGCACCTGGCGCATGATCTGGTCCTCGCCCGGGTTGAGGGACTCGAGGGAGGCGGCGACCCGCGTGAGGTGCTCGAGCGCGGCCTCGCCCTCGTAGGCGTAGGGGCGGCAGGCGGCCGAGGGCGGCGTCAAGGTGCTCCTGATCCGACCCATGTCGATGCCCGGCGCCTTCGTGAGGACGACGTCCCAGCGGTTGCACGTGGCGAGCAGCACCCAGGAGGCGACGCCGACGGACGCCAAGCGTTCGCCGACGGCCTCGGGGCGCAGGGCCTCGTGCCAGGTCTCGAGGGCGTCGATGCCGCCGCGACGATGCGACACACCGATGAGCGTCAGTCCATCCACCGAATGTGCAGCGTAGGACGGATGAGCGCGAACATGTGTCACCGGAGTGTCACACGGGCCGGACCACCCGTGCCAGCCGGCAGACCGACCGGCCGGTCAAGGATGGGGCGCCTCCGGTCCGTACGCGACGTAGAACGGCGGGTTGCGCAGGTCGGGCTTGTTGTAGCGCAGGGGCTCGTCGCTAGGAATCGCGCGCAGCACGCCCCCCGCGGCCTCCACGATCGCCTGTGACGCCGCCGTGTCCCATTCCGAGGTGGGACCGAAGCGCGGGTAGAGGTGGGCCTGACCGTCCGCCACCAGGCACGCTTTGATGGCGCTGCCGCGCGCCGCGACGCTGACGTCGTAGCGCTCGGCCAACTCGGCCAGGAAGGCCTGCGTCCGTGGACCGGCGTGCGACCGGCTGGTGAGGACCGTGAGCGCCCGCCCGCGCGGGGGTTGGACGGCGATGCGTTCGGGCGGCGCGTCGCCCAGCCGGCGCCATGCGCCCAGACCGGGGCCGCCCGCGTACGTGATGTCCGGCACCGGCGCGTGCACCACGCCGAACACGCTGCGCCCCGCGACGACCAGGGCGATGTTCACCGTGAACTCGCCGGTGTGGTTCACGAACTCACGCGTGCCGTCGAGTGGGTCGACGAGCCAGTGCGCCGACCACGACCGGCGCTGCTCGTACGGCACCTCGCTGGACTCCTCGGCGAGGAAGGGGACGCCGGGAGCGATGGCGGCGAGCCCGCGCCGGATGATGCGCTGCGCGGTGAGATCCGCCTCCGTCAGCGGCGTCGCGTCGTCCTTGTAGGCGACGTCGACCTCCCCGGCGTACAGCTCGAGGATGGCGCGACCCGCGGCCCGCGCGGCGGCGACCAGCGGCTCCTGGAGCGTGCCTGGGCGGGGGTGGGTCATGGCGCTCAGGCTACCCGGCCGCCGCCCCCCGTGACGCGTGCGGCGCCCGCGCCGCCGCTCCGGCCGGGCCGCCACGCCGCGCCGACCGCCGGACGACGCCTCCCGCATGGCATCATGCTGGCGTGACCGATCCCTTGCGCGAGCTCGTCAGCGAGGTCCACGCGGCTCCCGGCATGCTGGTGTACGAGTTCGCCGGC
>SKWV01000412.1 GCA_007128755.1 Trueperaceae bacterium | reverse complement strand
GACATCAGCGCCCATCACGTGGCCTTCGTGCTGGCACCGCGCCTCAACGCGGCCGGCCGCCTCGGGCGGGCGGACGACGCGCTGGAGCTGCTCATGACCGGCTCCGACGACCGGGCGCGCGTGCTCGCGACGCTGCTCGACGTCCTGAACGGCGAGCGGCGCGTCACGCAGGACCGCATGCTCGGTCAGGCGCTGGAGCTGGTCGACGAGGCCGCGCCGGCGGTCGTGATCCGGCACGCCGACTGGCACCCGGGCGTGATGGGGATCGTCGCGAGTCAGGTGCTCGAGCGCCACTACCGGCCGGTCTTCGTCGTCGCGCAGGGCAAGGGGAGCGTCCGCTCCACGCCGGGCATCTCGGCCGTCGACGGGCTCCGCGCCGCGAGCCCCTGGCTCCAGCGCTGGGGCGGTCATGCCGCGGCCGCCGGGTTCTCGCTCGACGAGGCGCACTTCGAGCGCTTCCGCGACGCCATCTACGAGTACGTGGCGTCGCACGCGCCGCCGGCCCGCACCGTCACCGCCGATGCGTTGCTCCGCCCCGAGCAGGTGACCACCGACTTCCACGCGTCACTGGCGGCGCTCGAGCCCTACGGTCAGGGCCACCCCGCCCCCCGGTTCGCGATCCAGGGGCCGCTCACGCGGCTGCGCGCCGTCGGCAAGGGCGGGAGCCACCTCCAGCTCTCCGTCGGCGCCGTCAAGGGCGTCGCCTGGAACCGCGGTCACGATGCCGACCGCTGGTCGCTCGGGGCCGACATCACCGCGTTCGCCAGCCTGACGGAGTCGACCTTCCGCGACACGACCACCATCGAGCTCCGCGCCGAGGCGCTCACCGACACCGCGCGCATGCGGCTCGCGGCCGACGCGGCCGACGCGGCCGCCGACACCGATACCGCCGGTCGGCTCACGATCGGGTCCGCGTCCCCGCCCCCGGGGGCCCGCCGCATGACCACCCTCGCCATCGACCCGAAGGCGCCGCTCGATCCGCTGGCCGAGCTCCGAGCGGCCTTGCGCCGCGGCGAGGCCGTGCACCTCGATCTCGACCGCGCGGAGCTCGAGGCGCTCGCCCGAGCCGCCGAGGGGTACCCGGGCGTGCACGACGTGCGGCTCGCGTTCGTCCAGACGCAGCGCGGCCGGCCGTGGCCGTGGCAGGGCCACAAGGCCGACCTCATGATGACCGTCCTCCGGGAGCTCGACCTCGTGGACGAGCGCGGGCGCGCCCGCAGCGGTCGACGGGTCGATCCCTACGACGCTCCCACGCTCCGCGCCTCGCTCGTCGCGCGCCACGCGCTCGACACGATGGTGAACCTCATCCGCGCGCTCTCCCCCGACGACGCCGCGCGCGCCGTACTGGCGCTGCTCGGCCACGACACGAACGCAACGACCGACGCTCGCGCGGTCGCCGCGGGCGACGCACTGACCCACGCCGCCTGAGCGCGGCACGACCGCCCGACCGCGCGTGATCCGCGCGTCGGGCGAGCGGCGCTCGGCGCCGCCACACGGAGGCACGATGCTCGAGATCTGGTGGATCCGCCACGGCGAGACGGACTGGAACCGCGCTGGTCGCATCCAGGGCGCGTCCGACGTCCCGTTGAACGAGCTCGGCCGCGCCCAGGCGCGCGCCCTGGCGCCGCGCCTCGAGGACGCCGGGTTCGACGCCGTCTACGCATCGAACCTCGTGCGCGCCAGCGAGACGGCGCGGCTCGCGCTGCCCGGCACCGAGCTGACGCTCGACGCGCGCGTCCGCGAGCTGGCGTACGGCGTGCTCGAGGGCACCAGCTGGCGCGATCCGGTGCCGCCCGAGCTGGAGGAAGCGGTGCGCGCGTGGCGGGCGAACCCGCACGACGTGCGGCCGCCGGGCGGGGAGTCCTACGCCGACCTCGGCGCGCGTGTGGAGGCCTTCGTCGCGGATCTGCCGCGCAGCGGGAAGATCGCCGTGTTCAGCCACGGCGGCACCATCCGCAGCGCCCTCTACGCCGTGACCGGCCGGCCGAGCGACGGCGCGTGGCGCATCGCGATCACCAACACCTCGCTCACGAGGATCCAGTTCGACCGCCGCGGCGCGACGGTGATGGTGATGAACGACCACGCCCACTTGGATCGCGTGCTGATCGATCCGCAAGCGGTCTCGGGGAGCGCGGGCGAACGCCTCGCGCCACCCGCCGCCTGAGCCTCCCGGCCAAGCGACGGCCCGCCGGCGGGCCGTGCGATACTGCTCCATGACCGTGCCACGGACCGCACCATCGCGCCCCGAGGCGCCGGCCGCGAGAGACGCCGACGAGGCCCGGGGGGTCGACGTACGCCAGCGCATCGCGGCCGCGCTGCGCGCACGCGTGCGCGGCGAGGTGCGCTTCGCCGACGTCGACCGGGCGCTCTACGCGACCGACGCCAGCCCCTACGAGATCACGCCGCTCGGGGTGGTGCTCCCGAAGAACGCGGACGACATCCGGATCGTGCTCGAGGTCGCGAACACCTTCGGCGTGCCGGTGCTGCCGCGCGGCGGCGGCACCAGCCTCGCCGGGCAGACGGTGGGCGAGGCCATCGTCGTCGACGTCTCCAAGTACCTACGCCGCGTCCTGTCGCTCGACGTGGAGGCGCGCACCGTGACGGTCGAGCCGGGCATCGTCCGCGATCGCCTCAACGCGCACCTATCTCCGCACGGCCTGCACTTCACGCCCGACGTCGCCACCACCAACCGCGCGAACGTCGGCGGGATGGTCGCGAACAACTCCTCCGGCACCCGCTCGATCAAGTACGGCAAGACCGTCGACCAGGCCGTGGCGATGACCGTCATGCTCGCCGACGGCACCGTGGTGGTCCTGCGCGAGATCGACGACGACCTGCTCGCCACCAAGCTGGCCAAGGAGGGGCTCGAGGGCGACGTCTACCGCACCGTCCACCGCATCGTGCGCGAGCACGAGGCCGAGATCGAGGCGCGCTTCCCGAAGGTGATGCGCCGCGTGGGCGGCTACAACCTCGACGAGCTCACGAAGGGGCGACCGTTCAACCTCGCCAAGCTGGTGTGCGGCTCCGAGGGGACGCTGGCGTTCATCCTCGACGTCACGCTGCGCCTCCACCCCGTGCCGGCGCGGCGCTGCCTGGCGATGCTGCACTTCGAGACGCTGGTGGGCGCGCTCGAGGCGGTGCCGTTCATCACCGCGCACGGGCCATCGGCCGTCGAGATCCTCGATCGCGACATGTTCGCCCTCGGCAGGCGCAATCCCGCCATCAAGCCGCTCATGTCGTGGCTGCAGGGCGACCCCGCCGCGGTGCTGGCGGTGGAGTTCGACGGCGACACCGACGCCGACCTCGAGCGCCAGCTCGCGGCGCTCGCCGCCGATGCGAACGTCGACGCGCGCGCCTACGCGTCGCACGTCGCCCTCACGCCGGCCGAGCAGCACGACATCCTGGAGTTCCGCCGCAAGGG
>SKWV01000220.1 GCA_007128755.1 Trueperaceae bacterium | reverse complement strand
GTCGACGTCGTCCCGGGCCGCGCCGCGCCCGCGCCGCGGACGTCGCCCGGACGTCGCTTCGGAGGGGGTGGCGCCGTCGCCGGAGGCGTCCGCCGCGCCTTCGGACACACGCAGCGCGGGCGCGTCGCCCGAAGCGCCGTCACCGTTCGAGGTGGCGGTGCCCTCGTCCGCGCCTGCCTCGCCATCGCTGCGCTTGGCGCTCTTGCGGCGCGTGGTCTTGGGCTTCGGTTCGGGCGCGTCGGCGCCCTGGCTCTCGCTCACGGCGCCGTCGGCGGCCGTCGCCGCGGTCTCGCTGTCGGGCAGGGGGTTCTTGCGCGGGCGTCCGCGCTTCTTGGGCGCCACCGGCGTGCTCTCGCTGGTGACGGCGGGTTCGCCCGCGCCTTCGGCATCGGTCTTCTTGCGGGGTCGTGGGCTCATGGGGCTCCTCGGTGTGGTCAGGCACCGCCTGACGAGGGGGCGCCGCGATGGTGGCGGCACAAGGTAATCGTTCGGAGCGTCTCGGACGCGGTTCCGGTCGGGTGTCGTGGCAGGGCTGAGGACGCGAGTCGCGGTCCTCCTACACCTGTGCACGTGCTTGGCTGGTTCCCGGCCGGACAGGTTGTTCGAGGAGGGGCAGTGGCGTCTTGACGCTCCAGAATGCCGACTGCTACGGTTGAGTCTACACGTGCACGTATGCATCATGTCAAGCGCTGGTGCACGTGGCGGTCGCGGTCGGTAGGCGGATCGCGAGCGGTTCCGGCCCCGCCAGGGCCGAACGACGGTGCCCGGGACCACCCGGGGGCCGATACGGGGAACGAGTACGTGATCGCGAGCCCCCCCAGCGAGCCGGGGACGGTGCGAGCCCGGTGGCAGGCCGGTCACGGAAGATCATCCCCCAGCCGCGGCTTCGAACCAGGTCCGGTGCCACGAAGGCGTGCCTTCGCACCGTCAGGGCCTGTGGTAGACGCCGCCGCGTGACGCGCGACACGGCGTCGACGCCCTCGACCGGCCTCGGCCGATCGGCGGCGAACGAGGGCGCCCCCGTGAGGGGACGCCGAAGTTGGGTGGTACCGCGCTTCCCGAGCGCCCCAACGCGAACGAGCGTGGGGCGTCGTGTCTGTCGCCGCCTCCGCGCCACACCACGGAGGTGGCCAGTGAACGCGCCGTTCCTCGAGGTCCCCAGCGACCTGCACATGCCCGACGTCGAACGCGACGTCCTCGCGTTCTGGAAGCGCGAACGGATCTTCGAGCGCTCGCTCGAGAAGCCGGCGCCCAAGGGACCGTGGGTCTTCTACGAGGGCCCCCCGACCGCCAACGGCTCGCCCGGGGTGCACCACGTCATCTCGCGCGCCTACAAGGACCTCTTCCCGCGCTTCAAGACCATGCAGGGCCACCGTGTCGGCCGTAAGGGCGGCTGGGACACGCATGGGCTGCCGGTCGAGATCGCGGTCGAGAAGCAGCTGGGCATCACCGACAAACGGCAGATCGAGGAGTACGGCATCGCCGAGTTCAACAGGCTCTGCCGCGAGACCGTCTTCTCCAACATCGAGGAGTGGAACGAGCTCACGGAGCGCATCGCCTACTGGGTCGATCTCGACGACGCCTACGTCACCTACGACGACGCCTACATCGAGTCGTGCTGGTGGGTGATGAAGCAGCTCTGGGACCGCAGCCTGCTCCAGGAGGACTACCGCACCACCTGGCACTCCCCCTCGTCCAACACGACGCTCGCCTCGCACGAGGTCTCGTTGGGGTACCGCGACGACGTCGTCGACCCGAGCGTCTTCCCCGCCTTCCCGGCGGACGAAGGCGAGCTGCGGGCCCGAGGGCTGCTCCCGGCCGACGAGACGCGACCGGTGTCGTTCCTGGCCTGGACCACCACGCCCTGGACCCTCCCGGCGAACACCGGACTGGCCGTCAAGCCCGACGCCACCTACGCGCTCGTGGCCGGCCCGGCACGGCGCGGCGGTAGCGCCCACGAGGCGCTCCTGGTGATGGCGGCCGACCTCGTGGCCAGCGTCTACGGCGACACGCCGCACGAGGTGATCGCCACGATGCTCGGCGTCGCCCTCGTCGACGTGACCTATGGACCGATCATGCGCGGCCGGCTCGAGGACGGCGACGACGCGGCTCGCGGCTGGCGCGTCGTGGCGGACGACTTCGTGACCCTCGAGGACGGCACCGGCGTGGTGCACCTGGCGCCCGCCTACGGCGACCTCGACGTGGGCCGACGTCACGGGCTGCCCGCTGCGTGGTCGGTGGACCTCTCGGGCCGCGTGATGCGCGAGGTGCGACCCGTCCACCAGGACCAGAGCGGCGACGGCCCCTACACCGGCGTCTGGTTCAAGGACGCCGACGCCGCCATCATCCGCGACCTGGAGGCGGCCGGTCTGATGTTCGCCAGCGGCACCATCACCCACACGTACCCGTTCAACTGGCGCGACGGCAAGCCGCTCATGAACGTCGTGAAGAAGAGCTGGTACGTGCGCACCAGCCGGTTCCGCGAGCAGCTGCTCGCCACCAACGACGCCATCGGCTGGCGTCCCGATCACATCCGCACCGGCCGCTTCGGCAAGTGGCTCGAGAACAACGTCGACTGGGCCCTGTCGCGCGAGCGCTACTGGGGAGCGCCGCTGCCGATCTGGGAGGGCGAGGACGGCACCTGCGTCTGCATCGGCAGCGTGGCCGAGCTCTCCGAGGCCGTGGGCCGCGACCTCACGGGCCTGGACCTGCACCGGCCCTTCGTCGACGAGATCTCGTTCGTGCGCGACGGCGTCGTCTACCGTCGCCTGCCGTACACGGTCGACGTCTGGTTCGAGTCCGGCGCCATGCCGTACGCCCAATGGGGCTACGTCGGCGAGGACGGGCCGGCCAAGGAGGCCCTCTCCCAGAACTTCCCGGCCGACTTCATCTGCGAGGCGATCGACCAGACGCGCGGCTGGTTCTACAGCCTGCACGCGCTCGGCACGCTGCTCACGCACGACGGCTCGGACGGCCTCCCGCGCGGGCCGCTCGCCGACCTCGCGGCGAACACCGGCGCCTTCAAGAACGTGATCGTGCTCGGTCACATCGTCGACGAGCGCGGCGAGAAGATGTCGAAGTCCAAGGGCAACACGGTCGACCCCTTCGACGTGCTCGACGCGCAAGGCGCGGACGCGCTGCGCTGGTACCTCTACGCGTCGAGCCCGCCCGAGGCGACCAAGCGCTTCAGCCAGGGCTTGGTCGAGGAGACGCTGCGCGACTTCTTCATGACGCTGTGGAACACGACCGGCTTCTTCGTGCTCTACGCCAACCTCGACCGACCAGACCTTCGTGCGAGCGTGCCGGTCGCCGAACGACCGGCCATCGACCGCTGGCTGGTCTCGCGCGTGCACGCGCTCGTGCGCGACGTGAGCGCGGCCTTGGACACCTTCGACGCGACGCTGGCCTGCCGCGCCATCCGTGACTTCGTCGTCGACGAGCTCTCGAACTGGTACGTGCGCCGCAACCGGCGCCGCTTCTGGAAGGGCGACGCCGCCGCCGACGCGCGCGCCGCCTACGTGACGCTCTACGAGGCGCTGGTGACGCTCACCAAGCTGATCGCCCCGATGGCGCCGTTCACGGCCGAGTCGCTCTACCAGAACCTCGTGCGGCGCGTCGACCCCGAGGCGCCCGCGTCGGTCCACCTCGTGGACTGGCCGACGTTCGACGACGACCTCATCGACGACGACCTCATGCGCGACATGGCGGTGCTGATCCGCGTGGTCGAGCTCGGCCGGTCGGCGCGCGCGACGAGCGGGCACAAGGTGCGTCAGCCGCTGCCGGAGGTGCTCGTGCGGGTGCGCAGCACCGAGGAGCAGCGCGGACTCGAGCGGCTCGAGGAGCAGATCAAGGACGAGCTGAACGTGAAGTCGGTGCGCTACCTCGACGTGACCGCCGACTTCGTCGACTACACCGTCAAGCCCAACCTGCCGCTCATCGGCAAGCGCTTCGGCAAGCGGGTGCCGGCCGTGCGGGCCGCGCTCTCGGCCGCCGACGGGCGCGAGATCGCCCGGCGCGTGCGCGCCGGCGAGCCGATCGAGCTCGAGGTGGACGGCGAACTCGTGAGCCTGGAGAGCGAGGGGGTCCTGCTCGACGCCCGCTCGCCCGAGGGCTACGTGGCGGTCGAGGACCGCGGCTACCTCGCCGCCCTCAACACCGCCCTCACGCCGGAACTGATCCGCGAAGGCACGATGCGTGACGCCATGCGGCTGGTGCAGGACGCCCGCAAGCAGGCCGGGCTGGAGGTCTCCGACCGGATCGTCCTCGGCCTCGAGGTCGACGGCGCCGACGCCGCCGCGGCGCTGGTCGAGCACGAAGAGGCCGTGGCCGCCGAGACGCTCGCCACGACGCTCCTGTTCGGCGTCGTCCAAGACGCCGTCATCGACGTGCGCGCGCCGCTCGCCGACGGGACGGTGCGCATCACGCTGCGGCGCGCGTAGGCGCTTCGCTCGACGTGGTCGGCGCGCCCGCCCGCGCGCCGACCGCGCATCGACCGCGCACCGACCGCGCACCGGCCCAGTCCGGCACCTGGGACCGGACGGAAGGCATGCTGCGGTATGATGCCCGCTGGCGAGTTGCCGTCCGCCTCGTCGGGGACGGCCTTACAGGCCACGTGGAGCGCGGGTGTGAGAACGCTCCCGGGAGGAGATACCATGAAGATCGGCATCAACGGTTTCGGGCGCATCGGACGCCAGATCTTCCGGATCGCGCACGCGCGCGGCCTGGAGATCGTCCTCGTCAACGACCTGACCGACACCAAGACGCTCGCCCACCTCCTCAAGTACGACTCGTCCTACGGACGCTTCGACGGCGACATCGCCGTGAGCGGCGAGAACTTCACCGTCGACGGCCGCACGGTCCAGGTGACCTCGCACCGCGACCCGGCCGAGATCCCCTGGCGCGACCATGGCGTCGACATCGTCGTCGAGTCGACGGGCTTCTTCACCAAGCGCGAGCAGGCGGCCAAGCACCTCACCGCCGGGGCCAAGCGCGTGCTCATCAGCGCGCCCTCGCCCGACAGCGACTTCGACGTCATGCTGGGCGTGAACGACGGCGAGTTCGGCCCCGACAGCGGCGAGGTCATCTCGAACGCCTCGTGCACGACCAACTCGCTCGCGGCCGTCATGAAGGTGATCGACGAGACGTTCGGCATCGAGGGCGCCCTCATGACGACCGTCCACTCCTACACGAACGACCAGGCGCTGCTCGACGCGCCGCACAAGGACCTCCGCCGCGGCCGCAACGCCGCGACCAACATCGTCCCCACCAGCACCGGTGCGGCCAAGGCCGTGGGCAAGGTCCTCCCCAGCCTGCAAGGCATCTTCGACGGTTCGGCGCTGCGGGTCCCGACGGCGACCGGCTCGATCTCCGACGTCACGGCGCTGCTCAAGCGCGAGGCCGACGCGAAGGAGATCAACGCGGCCATCAAGCAGGCGGCCGACGGCCCGCTGAAGAACATCATCCGCTACAGCGAGGAGCCGATCGTCTCCTCCGACATCGTCGGCGACCCGCACTCGGGCATCTTCGATGCGCCGCTCACCAAGACCGTCGGCAAGATGGCGAAGTTCTTCGTCTGGTACGACAACGAGTGGGGCTACTCCGCGCGGATGGTCGACGTGCTCGAGCGCATGGGGCAGGACGTCTGAGGGGCGACCCGAAGAGGAAGGTCAACATGGCGACGAGCATCCCGACCCTCGACGACGTCTCGCTCGCGGGCAAGCGCGTCCTCGTCCGCGTCGACTTCAACGTGCCCATCACGGACGGGCGTGTCGGCGACGACACGCGCGTCCGCGAGACGCTACCGACACTGCGCGAGCTCGCCGGTGCGGGCGCGACGCTCTTCCTCGCCGCGCACTTGGGGCGCCCCAAGGGCCCCCAGGACGACGCCCGGCTCGGACCCGTCGCCGAGCGGCTGGCCGAGCTGTTGGGCCGCGAGGTGCGCTACGCGCCGACGCCGGGCCCCGGCTCGAGCGAGCAGCAGGAGTTCGTCGCCGCGGCGCCCGAGGGGTCGATCACGCTCCTCGAGAACACCCGCTTCGACCCGCGCGAGACCAAGAACGACCCCGCGCTGGCCGAGGTGCTCGCCGGCTACGCCGACGCGTTCGTCAACGACGCGTTCGGGGCCGCCCACCGCGCCCATGCCAGCACCGAGGGCGTGGCGCGGCTGCTGCCGTCGTGTGCCGGGCGCCTTCTCCAGCGCGAGCTGGAGGTGCTCGGCACGCTGCTCGAGTCGCCGCAGCGCCCGTTCGTGGTGGTCCTGGGCGGCGCGAAGGTCTCCGACAAGATCGGCGTGATCCGTAACCTGTTGGGCGTCGCCGACACGATCCTGGTGGGAGGCGCGATGGCCTTCACCTTCGCCAAGGCGGCGGGAGGCGAGGTGGGCGACTCCCTCGTCGAGGACGACAAGCTCGAGCTGGCGTCCGAGCTCGTCGCCGAGGCCGAAGAGAAGCGCGTGAGGCTGCTGCTGCCCGACGACGTCGTCTGTGCCGAGCGGGTCGAACGGGGCGTCGACATCGCCGTCCACGCCATCGGCGCCATCCCCGACGGCCTCAAGGGGCTCGACATCGGGCCCGACTCGACGGCCCGCTTCGAGAAGGCGATCCGCGCGGCCCGCAGCGTGCTCTGGAACGGACCGATGGGCGTGTTCGAGGTGCCGCCGTTCGACGAGGGCACGCGCGCCATCGCGCACGCCGTGGCCGCGATGGACGGCATGAGCGTGATCGGCGGCGGCGACTCGGTCGCGGCCGTCAACGCCATCGGCGTCGCCGATCGCATCGGCCACGTGTCGACCGGCGGCGGAGCGTCGCTCGAGTTCCTGGAGGGGCGAACCCTCCCGGGGGTGGCCGCGCTCGGCAGCGTCCCTTGGCGCTGACGCGAGGACCGGGCCTGCTCCCACTCGATCCGGCGCTCGTGCCGCCGGTGTGGGGCTTCGATCCCGAGCGCCCCGTGCTCGCCAACCTGCACGGCGACTACGGCTACCTGGGCGAGGGCTACTACCGCTCGCTCGAAGCCGAGTTCCGCGGGCAGCAGGTCGTGCCGACCGCCCAGGACGCGCTCGACGCCATGGTGGTGCCGATCGCGCTCCTTCGGGCGGAGCGGCACGGCCTGGCCGTCCCGGACGCGGAGATCGTCACCGACCGCTTCCCGCCCCCGCCGCTGATGGCGTACCCGGTCAACCCGTTCTCCATCCACGGGGAGCTGCTCGAGGACCAGGCGGCCGTCGAGGCGCGCCGGAAGGGGCTCACCTACACGGGCAAGTACGCGGTGCACTGCCAGCGGCTCCCGGCCGACCACCGCATCGACGTGATCAAGGTGGTGGTGGGGCGCTCGACGGTGGAGGAGTACGCCGAGTTCGCTCGGGCGCTCTTCGTCTGCTTCCGGCTCCCCCTCATGAAGGTCCGCGTGATCGTCACGACCCGCGCGTACCTGCTCTCGGCCGTCGAGCCACTCCCCTACCGCAAGCTCGCCGAGATCGACCGGGCGCACCTCGTGGGGGCGGTGACGTGGCCCGCCTAGCGATCTTCACCGAGCGCTACACCATCCGCTCATCGGTGGAGCTCACGGCGCTGTCGAACTTCCGCATGGCGGCGTTCGAGCTCGGCCACGAGCTCGACTTCATCTTCAAGAACGAGCTCAAGTACCTCAAGAACTACGACGCCATCCTGATCCGCGCCCTCACCGACCCGCTCAACACGTCGTACGTCGTCGCGCGCTGGGCCGAGATGCTCGGCAAGCGCGTGCTCGACACCTCGGACGCGATCCGCATCTGCTGCGACAAGGTCAACATGTACGAGCGCCTCGGCGCGGCCGGCGTGTGGGTGCCGGTCACGCGCTACTTAGCGCCCCACGAGATCGACGCCGCCAACGCGCTGGCGCTGTTCGAGACCCTCGGCTCGCCCCTCGTGCTCAAGGCGCCGAACTCGAGCTTCTCGGCCTACGTCGACAAGGTCACGACCGCCGAGGCCTTCGTGCGCGTCGGTCGGCGCTTCGGACGCCGCGCGGATCGCCTGGTGGTGCAGCAGTACCTGCCGAGCGAGTTCGACTGGCGCGTCATCACCCTGCACGGCCACGTGCTGGCGGTGGTGCAGTACCGGTTCGCTCCCCACTCCTGGAAGGCGATGCAGCGCGGCGAGGCGGGCGAGTCCGCCGTCGTCAGGGGCATCCGCCGGAGCGAGGCGCCACCGCGGCTCCTCGAGGTCGCGCTCGCGGCGAGCGCCGCGATCGGCGACAGCCTCTTCGGCGTCGACCTCAAGGAGATCGATGGCGACTTCGTGGTGATCGAGGTGAACGACAACCCGACGATCGCGGCGACGGAGGAAGACCAGGCGAACCCCGAGATCTACGCCGAGATCGTGCGTTACCTCGTCGACGGACCCGCCGCCTTCGAAGGCAGGACCTGAGCGCTCAACGCGACCCGGCGACGGCAGCGGCGCCCGGCCCCACCAGGACCATCGCGCGGTGCCTCGCCCGCCCGTAGCGCGCGTACGCAGCGAAGTCACTGCGCGGCAGCGGCAGGTGCAGGCCGTCGGCCCGCTCGGCGCCTGCCGGCAGGAGCGGATCGTGCACGTACAGGTGCTCGTCGTCCCAGCCCGTCACCGCGACCCAGTGCGGCACGCGCTGCGCGTAGAAGCGGGCGCCCGAGACCAGCACCAGCGGCACCACGCCCGCACGCAGCGCGTCCACGACGTCGATCGCGCCGAACTCGCCCACCCGGATCGCCGCCCCGTCCGCCGCCAGCTCCCGTTCGAACGCCCGATGCGCCAGCTCGATGACCGCCTTCTTGCCGTGGTCGCGCACGGTGTCGAGGAAGGCGGGCCCGGCGTCGTCGACCCACACGCTCGCGGCCACGCCGCGGCGCCGTGCGGCGACCGCGAGCCCGTGCGCGCTGGTGCCGCCGTGGCCGGCCAGCATGTAGACGGTGGTCGCCTCCCGCCAGATGGCCACCTCCTCCTCCTGGGAGCACGCGCCGCCCCAACCGACCGCGCGCATCGCCATCATGAGCGCCGCCGGACCGCAGGTGAACTCCAGCGTCTGGGCGTAGTACGGGACGCGGAGCAGATGCGCGTCGAGTCGCACGAAGCGCTTGCGGAGGCGCCACGCGGCGCTGCCGTCCTCGTAGTAGTCGGCGGTGTGGCCGATCACCTCGTAGCCGCAGCGCCGGTACAGGCCGATCGCGGCCTCGTTGTCCTCGCGCACCTCGAGGCGGAGCGTGACGCAGCCGCGCGCTAGCGCCTCGCGCTCGGCTCGCTCCAGCAGCGCTTTCGCCACACCGGTCCCGCGCGCCTGCGGAGCGACCGCCAGGGTGTAGAGGCGGGCGCTCAGGAAGCCGCGGCGGTACACCACGACCGCGTCGCCGACGACCTCACCCGCGCGCTCGGCGAGCCAGACGTCGGCGCCACCGTCCACGAAGCGTTCGAACGCGGCGCGCGGGATGCGGTCGCCCGGGAACACGCCCTCGAGCGCGACGAGCGCGTCCACGTCGGCGCGCGTCGCCCGCCTGACCCGGATGGCGGTCGGCGCGCCGTCGCCTGCCGAAGGCGTCGCCACCGGTCAGTCCAGCCCGGCCACGGCCTCCTGCAGCGCCGGGACGACCTCGAGCACGTCGCCGACGATGCCGTAGTCGGCCACCCTGAAGATCGGCGCGTCGGCGTCCTTGTTGACGGCGACGATGACCTTGGAGCGGTTCATGCCGGAGAGGTGCTGCACCGCGCCGGAGACCGCGAGCGCCAGGTAGAGTCGCGGCGCGACGGTCTTGCCGGTCTGGCCGATCTGCTCGCCGTACGGGCGCCAGCCGGCGTCGACGACGGCCCGCGTCGATCCCACGCCCGCGCCGAGCGCGTCGGCGAGGCCGACGACCAGGTCGTCGAAGGTCTCGGCGCTGCCGAAGCCGCGCCCACCGGCCACGACGACGTCGGCGTCCTCGAGCGCCACGCGGCCCTTGGTGGCGGCGCGGCGCGAGGCCACGCCGACCCGGACGTCGTCGGGTTCGAACGGCACCTCGAGTTCCGTCACCTCGCCGGCGCTCGCGGCCGGATCGGCCGCGGCCGCGGCGCCCGGCTTGACGCTCACCACGACGGTGGGGGCCGACGCCGCCACCGTCTCGGTCACGCGCGCCAGGTACGAGAGCCGCTTGGCGACGTAGCCGTCACCGTCGCGCTCCAGCGCCGTGACGTCCTCGAGCAGCGGCGCGCCGAGACGCATCGCGACGCGTGGCGAGTACGACAGCCCGAAGCGCGACGCGCCCACGAGCACGGCCTCGGCGCCGAGCGTGGTCGCGGCGTGCGCCACGGCGCGCGTCATCGTCTCGGCGCGCGGCGGCGCGAGCTCCGGCGCGCTCACCGTGAGCACGCGCGGCACGAAGCGGGCGATCTCCTGGGCGACGGCGCCCGGCGCATCACCCGCGACGAGCGCCGTGAGCGAGCCGTCGTCGCCGGTGAGCGCGCGGCCGAGCGAGACGAGTTCGTAGGCGCTCTTGCGGGGCGCGCCGTCGGCGTGGTCGATGACGATCAGGATCATGCTGGGCTCCTCACAGGACCTTCGCCTCGTCGCGCAGGCGCCTCACGAGCTCCGTCGCGGCGGTCTTCGCGTCGCCATCCAGCACGACGTTCCGGCGAGAGCGCGCCTCGATCTCGCTCGCGCGCAGCTCCGTCGCGCGGTCGGCGGGCGCCCCGGCGGCGGCGGCCACGTCGGCCAAGGGGCGGGCCTCGAGCGTCTTGCGCTTGGCCTTCATGATGTTGGGCAGCGTGGGGTAGCGCGGCTCGTTCAGCCCCTGCTGCGTCGTGACGACGGCGGGCAGCGGCAGCGTGAGCGTCTCGGTGCCGTCGTCGATGTCGTGCGTCACGGTGATGGTGCCGTCCTCGAACGTCAGCTCGGTCGTCCAGTCGGCGTGCGGCCAGCCGAGCGCCTCGGCGAGCGCCGGCCCCAGGGCCGAAGAGTCCCAGTCGGCCTGCTTGCCGCCCACGAACACCAGCTCCGGCGCCTCGTCCTGCACGACGCCAGCGAGCACCCGCGCCATCGCGACGGCGTCGAGCGTCACGTCGCTCACGACGTGCACGGCGCGGTCGACGCCCATCGCGAGGGCGGTGCGGATCGCCTCGGCGGCGCGCTCGGGGCCGCACGCGAGGGCGACGATCTCGGTCTCCATGCCGCGTTCGCGGATGCGGAGCGCCTCCTCGACGCCGTACTCGTCCATGCCGTCGATGACGAGCGTGGCGCCCGAGAGGTCGAGGGTGCCGCCGCTCGCGCGCACCCTCGCCTCGGCGTCGGGCACCTGCTTCAAGATGGTGACGATCTTCATGACTCCTCCAGCCGCGCCGGGCCGGCTCGGCCTCGGCGGTCGTTGCCTCGGGGCATCATCGCATGAGGCCCCGCGCGATCACGACGCGCTGGATCTCGTTGGTGCCCTCGTAGATCTGGTTGAGCTTGACGTCGCGCATGAGCTTGCCCACCGGGAACTCGTCGACGTAGCCGTACCCGCCGTGCACGTGCAGGGCCTCCTCGGCCGCCTTGAAGGCGACGTCGGAGGCGTAGCACTTCGCGATCGCCGACGCCTCCGTGTGGGGCAGGCCGCGATCGATCAGCCAGGCGGCGCGATACGTCATCCAACGGGCCGTCTCGAGCCCGATCTTCATGTCGGCGAGCTTGAACTGGATGGCCTGGAAGCGCGTGATGGGACCTCCGAACGCCTGCCGGGTGCTCGCGTAGGAGATCGCCTCGTCGAGCGCACGCTGCGCCACGCCGACGGATCCCGCCGCCACCGGCACGCGGGTGCGGTCGAGCGTCCGCATGGCGATCTTGAAGCCGTCGCCGACCTCGCCGAGCACGTTCGCGCTGGGGACGCGCACGCCGCGCAGCACGAGCTCGGCCGTCGGGCTGGCGCGCTGGCCGAGCTTGCCGTGGATGGGGTTGGCCTCGAGGCCGGGGGTCCCGCCCTCGACCACGACCGCCACCGTGCCCTTGTGGCCCGATTGGACGTCGACGGTGGCGAAGACGACGATGACGCTCGCCTGCTCACCGTTGCTGATCCACATCTTGGTGCCGTCGAGCACCACCTCGTCGCCCTCGAAGCGCGCCTGCGTGCGCAGGCCGGAGGCGTCGGAGCCGTTGTCGGGCTCCGAGAGCGCGAACGCGGCCAGCCGCGCCTGTGTCGTCAACGGCTCCAGGAAGCGGCGCTGCTGCTCGGCGGTGCCCGCCAGCACGATCGGGGTGAGCCCGAGATCGCTCGCCATGAGGATGGTGTAGAAGCCCATGCAGGCGTACGCGAGCTCCTCGGCGATCACGATCTCGTCGAGCATGCCGAGACCCAGCCCGCCCACCGCCTCGGGCACGCCCACGTTGAGGAGGCCGAGCTCGGCCGCGGCCTCGACCACCTCCTCCGGGTAGCGGGTCTCACGGTCCCACGCCGCGGCGTGCGGGAGCACGTGCTCGCGGGCGAACGCGCGCGCCATGCTCTGGATCTGCTTCTGCTCGTCACTCAGCTCGAAGTCGATCATGCCGTCCTCTCGGTACTCAGCGTCCCTGCTCGCGGTAGAGCTGGCGACCGATCACGACGCGCTGGATCTCGCTGGTGCCCTCGTAGATCTCGGTCACGCGGGCGTCGCGGAAGTAGCGCTCGACCGGATACGCGCGGCTGTAGCCGTACCCGCCGAAGACCTGCACCGC